>JBHORE010000140.1:0-9411 GCA_042408415.1 Thermobaculum sp. | reverse complement strand
GCCCAGGAGAATAATCATACTTGTAAAGGCAGGACCTCCTGTTGATGCTATGCTCTCTCAGCTCAAGCCTTACCTAGAAGAGGGAGATGTGGTGGTTGATGGTGGCAACTCCTTCTTCCAGGATACTATCAGGCGTGATGCGGAATTCCAAGGCACGGGTATATATTTTGTAGGTATGGGTATAAGTGGCGGTGAGGAAGGTGCTCGGCATGGTCCAAGCCTGATGCCTGGAGGGCCGAGGCAAGCCTACACCCTGCTTGAGCCAGCGCTTACGAAGATAGCAGCACAGGTAGAGGATGGTCCTTGTGTCACATACGTCGGGCCTCATGGGGCTGGTCACTACGTGAAGATGGTGCACAACGGCATCGAATATGGCGATATGCAGCTCATCGCAGAAGCCTATGATATTCTCAGACATGCACTGGGTCTTTCGGCTCAGGAGATAGCTGAGATATTTGCTAAGTGGAACGAAGGCAAGCTTAACTCCTTCTTGATAGAGATAACCTCCAAGGTGCTATCGTATAACGATCCTGATACCGGCAAACCCCTTGTGGATCTCATTTTGGATGAGGCAGAGCAAAAAGGTACTGGTCGTTGGACGACACAGAATGCCAGCGAGCTTGGCATACCTGTGCCAACTATAGATGCTGCTGTATGGTCAAGAAATATCTCTGCGATGCGGGAGGAGAGACTAAAGGCCTCCAAGGTCCTCAGAGGACCGGCTGTCAATTCGAAAGCTTATGATAAGCAGAGGTTGATAGATGCTCTTGAGGGGGCTTTATATGCTTCCAAGGTCAGCTCCTATGCACAAGGATTTGCGCTGATGAGGAAGGCTTCCGAGGTATACGGCTTCGAGCTGAACCTTGCAGAGCTCGCACGTATATGGAAGGGTGGGTGCATTATACGCGCCCAACTCCTGAATACTATACAGCAAGCCTTCAAGAATGATCCAAACTTGAGCAACTTGCTCTTGGATCCTGACTTTGCCGAGGCTGTTAGCTCTATGAACGATGATTGGAGGTATGTCATATCTGTGGCCAGAGAACTCGGCATACCTTGCCCAGCTATGAGCTCTTCTCTTGACTACTACGATGCTTATAGATCTGAGCGCCTCCCGGCTAACCTTATACAGGGCCTGAGGGATTTCTTTGGTGCTCATACTTACAAGCGCATAGATAAGCCAGGAGTGTTCCATACTGAATGGGCAGAGGTGACAGCTTCAGCTAAGCAACCTGGCGACGAAGGTGGCGAAGACGAACCTGTAAACGGTAAGTAGAGGGCTTAGATAATATTTTACTTGAGGCTGAGGGCTTTTAGCCCTCAGCCTCCAACTCCAACCTGACTAGGTCTTCGTACGTTTGTCTTTTTCTTATCAGTCGGACCTTATTCCCATCTACTAGTAGCTCTGCAGGTCTGGGGTGGCCGTTATATTCGCTTGCCATAGCAAATCCATAAGCACCTGCCTGTAATATGGCAATAGCTTCTGTGGGAAAAACCTGTGGAAGGGATCTATCCTTGGCTAGATAGTCTGAGGACTCACATATAGGCCCGACCACGTCCACTATTTCGGTTTTATCCCTCCTTACTAGAGGCTCTATGTGGTGATAGGCATCATATAAAGCGGGTCTAATCAGAGCATTCATGCCTGCGTCTACTATTACAAACTTCTTACCTCCGGAGATCTTTGTATAAAGGACTGACGTCAGTAGTGCTCCACTAGGCCCTGATATGAATCTACCGGGCTCAATGATCAACTTGAGCTTGAGATCTCTCACTCTATGTTCTAGTGCTTTTGCTACTATCGCTGGGTCTTCCGGAGACTCATCTTTGTATTTGATCCCGAAGCCTCCGCCTATGTCAATGTACTCCAGTCTGATTCCAGTATTAATAAGTGCCTCAGCCATATCTAATATAGTGTTCGCAGCTTGAATCACCGGTTCCAGGTCTACCAACTGAGAGCCTATGTGCATCCCGATTCCAGCAATTTGAATGGCTGGTAGCGTGCACGCAAGCTGATAAATATGGAGAGCCTCTTCAATTGGCACTCCGAATTTGTTACTCTTCAGACCAGTAGTTATCTTCTCATGAGTGTGGGGGTCTATATTAGGGTTGACTCTGATGGAGATACTTGCAGTTCTATCCAGGGTTTGGGCTAATTCTGAAATCTTCCTAAGCTCTTGCTCACTTTCTACACTGAATAAACCTACCCCCGATCTTATTGCCTCTACTATTTCACGCGGCGATTTGCCAACTCCAGCAAACACTATATCTTCTGGATGAAAACCAGCCTTGAGTGCTCTAAATAACTCTCCACCTGAGGTAACATCTGCCCCTGCTCCAAGCTCTGCTAATAACTTCCCTACCCATATATTGGGGTTCGATTTGAGGGAGTAGCATATCTTGGTTGGAAGGCCTGCAAAAGATTCTTTGAGCTTCTGGTAAGCGTTTCTTATATAATTTGCCGAGTATACATACAGTGGAGTTTGATATTTCTTGACTAAGTCTAATAGGGGTACATCCTCACAGTAGAGAATATCGCCTCTATAATGGAAAGCAGTATCAGGCACTATGCCGCTCCTCGATTTTTATCTTTGCAGTCAATTTTACTTTCGTTTTCAGAGGAGTCGCTAGAATAGAGTATGACCGATGCATATCGATACATGAACCCGGATCCCTACGAGCAGTTCCGAATTTGGTTCGACGCTGCTCGCAATAGTAGTAATCCTCAGCCGGATGCTATGGCCTTGTCTACAGTTTCTAAGGCAAATTTACCTTCAGTGAGAATGGTACTTTTGAAAGCTTTTGACAAGAGAGGGTTTGTCTTCTTCACGAATTATAATAGCCGTAAGGCCCGTGAGTTAGATGAGACGGGATATGCTGCTGTGGCCTTTTTTTGGACTAATCCCTGTCAACGGCAGGTAAGGATAGAGGGCCGGGTAGAGAAAATATCTGAAGAAGAATCTGATATGTACTTTCATAGCAGACCTCGAGGCAGCCAAATAGCTGCTTGGGCATCACCACAAAGTGCTGTAATACCGGATAGAGGTTATCTTGAATCTCTAGTTGAGCAAGTTGAGAGAAGATTTCAGGGTAAGCAGGTATTACGTCCTGAATTTTGGGGTGGATATAGGATAATTCCTCATGCTTTTGAATTTTGGGAAGGAAAGCCCAATAGGCTCCATGATAGGTTTAGGTATCTTCTCAAAGATGGTACTTGGAGTCTAGATAGGCTTGCACCCTAATTGCACAACCCTAGGTTAGCTTGCTATAACCTATATGCCTAGAGGTACTTAAAGTCTATCTTCCAATAATCATTCGGATTATAATCTTGAGGTCTCGTGAGCTAATATTGCTGACTGACTTGACTTTGCAGGTGAGAGATATGAACGAGGAAGAACGAGATATTACTGAGACTGTAGAGCAGGAAGCGGAAAGACCAAGCGATGAACGATTGGATAGGCGATCGATAGAGGCCACAGATCAGGAAGCACAGAGGGATCACGCTCCTAATATACCTTCTAGACTGCCTTTGCTCCCTCTAAAAGACGTAATAGTGTTTCCCTTTGCCGTTCAACCTCTGCTTATAGGGCAGCCAAGGTCCATTCGCCTCATTGATGACATCATGAAGTCCGACAGACTAGTGGCTCTATCAGCTCAGAAGAGCTCTGACATAGAGCAGGCTGGTCCTGAAGATATATACATGGAGGGTACTGTGGGACGCGTTGCGCAGATGTTAAGGCGTCCTGATGGTACTCTTATGGTCGCCATGCAGGGGTTGGAGAGGATGAGAATCCTGCAAGTCGTTCAGGAAGAGCCTTACCTGGTAGCCGATATAGAGGTTATAAAAGAGGACTATGTGCAAGATATAGAGATAGAGGCTCTGAGAAGAAATGCTATTCAGAACTTCCAGAAACTCTTAGGACTTAATCCTCAGCTGCCTGAAGAGCTTGGAACCTATGTTTCGAATATATCTGATGCCAGACAAGTAGTCTATCTGATAGCTAGCTCACTGCGTATAGACCTACAGTCTCGTCAGGAGATCCTGGAGCTGAATTCGGTTAGAGATAAGCTCCTGCGTATAAACGAGATCCTTAACCACGAGATACAGGTACTTGAAATTGGCCGACAGATCCAAAATCAGGCCGAGGAGCATATGGGCAAAGCCCAAAGGGAGTACCTGTTGCGAGAGCAGCTTAAGGCTATCCAGCGTGAGCTGGGCGAAGAAGACGAGCAGATAGCGGAAGTAAATCAGCTTAGAGAGAAGGCTAGCCAGGTAAAGCTCTCTGAAGAAGCTCGCAACCAAGTTGAGAAGGAGCTAGCTAGACTGGAGAGGGTGCCGATAGCCTCTCCCGAACACTCAATAATACGCACTTACGTTGAAATGATATTGAGCTTGCCTTGGGGGATAACTACCGAGGTGGAGATAGATGTTCCCAAGGCAAGGAGAATACTTGATGAAGATCACTATGATCTAGATAAGGTAAAGGAGCGTATTCTTGAGTATTTAGCTGTTAAGAGGCTTCGCCAGCAGCGTATGCAGGAGGTTCTTGAATCTCAGGCGGAGAACGAAACAGGTGAAGAGTTGAAAGGTGAGACTCAGGAAGATCTTTTCAGGGAACCTATACTGTGCTTTGTTGGTCCTCCAGGCGTCGGTAAAACCAGCCTTGGGCAGAGTATAGCTAAAGCTCTGGGCAGGAAGTTTGTTCGCATGAGCCTAGGGGGTATCAGGGACGAAGCTGAGATCAGGGGGCACCGTAGGACCTATATAGGTGCTATGCCAGGTAGGATCATACAGAGTATTATGCGCGCCGAATCCTCAGATCCTGTATTCATGTTAGATGAGGTTGACAAGATATCAGTTGGTTTCCAGGGTGATCCAGCGGCTGCTTTGCTGGAGGTATTAGACCCTGCTCAGAATCACACCTTCAGGGACAACTATCTCGATGTACCGTTCGACCTTTCGAAGGTGATGTTTATAGCCACTGCCAACACTTTGGATACTATACCTGCTCCTTTGCGTGACAGGATGGAGATTATAGAGCTCTCTGGTTATACAGAAGACGAGAAAATCCACATCGCCCGGCAATATCTCATCCCCAGGCAACTTAAGGCTAATGGTCTTAAGCCTGAGGAGGTGGATTTCACCGATGAGGCTATAAAATCCATAATCCGAGGATACACGAGAGAGGCAGGTGTACGTAACCTTGAGAGGCATATAGCTTCCGTACTCAGAAAACTGGCAAGGAGGATAGCCGAGGGAGAGACTGGTCCCTTCCAGGTCACTCAGGATAACCTGGGTGAATTCCTAAGGAGGCCATATTTTGAATATGAGACAGCTGAGCGTATAGATAGACCTGGGATAGCCACAGGGCTTGTATGGACCCCAGTTGGTGGGGATATAGTCTATGTAGAAGCTTCTATAACGCCTTCGGAAGAGGATCGCCTGATACTTACAGGCCAGTTAGGTGATGTAATGCGGGAGTCGGCCCAGGCTGCGTTAACTTACATACGCGCTTCTATGCCTATACTTGGCTTGGAATCCTCTGCACTGGATCATAAAACTGTCCACATACATGTGCCCGCAGGTGCCCAGCCTAAAGATGGTCCATCTGCTGGTGTGACTATGGCCACCGCATTAGCATCGGCAGCTATTGGAAAACCAGTAAGATCAGATGTGGCCATGACTGGTGAGATTACGCTTAGGGGTAAAGTCCTGCCTGTTGGTGGAATAAAGGAGAAGGTTCTGGCTGCACACAGAGCTGGAATTAGAACTGTTATCCTTCCTCAGAGGAACGAGAGGGATCTTGAGGATCTACCTGAGGAGCTCCGTAAGGAAATGGAATTTGTGTTCGTTGATAGTGTTGATCAAGTTCTACAGACGGCCTTGAACTTGTCATCGCCATCCTTAGCTGTAACTAGCTAGATAACGGTTTCTGTGCAAGAATAGATTCTTAGGTGAATACTTTTTGAGGGAGATCTGATATGACTCAGGAAGGTAATGGTAAGGTTGAACGTGGTTTAGTGGTAGTTGCACATCCAGATGATGCTGAATTCATGGCTGCTGGGACCATAGCCAAGTGGGTAGCCGAAGGCATAAAGATGTATTTGGTTGTGGTTACCGACGGAAGCAAAGGGTCTAATGATCCTAACATGAGTGCTGAAGAGCTTATAAAGATCCGTCGCCAAGAACAGCTTGAGGCTGCAGAAGTTTTGGGGATCTCAGAGGTTGAGTTTCTTGGATACCCTGATGCTTACGTGCAGCATACTATAGAGTTGAGAAGAGATATCACGCGCGCTATCAGGAAGTATAGACCAGATAGACTAATAACCATGACTCCCTACAGGTCATTTGGCATAAATAGCTATCTAAATCATCCGGATCACCTCGCAGTGGGCGATGCAACTCTGGCTGCTGTGTATCCTAGCGCCAGAGATAGACTTACCTTTCCTGAACTTGCTGCGGAAGGCCTAGAGCCTTATAAAGTGAGAGAGGTGTACATAACTGGCACAGAGACGCCTGATTGCTGGATCGATATCACTGATACTATAGATAAGAAGATAGAGAGCCTCAAGAAGCATCGTAGCCAGGTAAGCGATAGAGATCTAGAGAAGCACGTAAAGGAGAGAGCAGCTCAAACTGCAGAAGGACACGATATGCAGTACGCAGAGGCCTTCAAGGTCTTCTACCTATCGTAATGCTGCAGTCCTAGTTTGTTAGGATTTATCCTCATCGTCACCGGAAGAAGAAACTATAGGTACTTCTCCGGTGACGATGCTTTTTATACCTCCGGGCCTCTCCGCATAGACCTGTCTGGCTTTTACCTGAACAAACTCAAGTTCCGGATATCTTAGGGCTGTAAGGTGTCCTCCGAAAACACAGCCTTGATCTATGTTTACCGTATTGTTTCTTATAACCGGCTCCTGTACAGGCGTGTGACCATATACTACCAGAGCTCTCCCATGATAGTACCTAGCCCAATCTCTCCTCTCAGGTAAGCCCTCAGGAGTTAGCCTCCCCGTGACATCTCCATACAAAACAAAGTCCTGTACAGCACGGGACATCTTGCCTATCATTCGTTCCTTTATTCCGGCGTGGGCTACTACCAGATTGTATCTATCCAGCACCATATAGGGATTTGCGTCCTTTATGAAATTGTGGATTCTTCTCCTTAGATCTAGGGCTCTGCTTTCGTCTAGGGACTCCAGCTGACTGACTGTGGCCTCCAACCCATGCTTTATCTGCACTCTTCTGCCTTCTAGATATCTCATTAGCTTATTGTCATGGTTCCCGGGGGTAAACAGGGCCTTGCCTTGTTTGCATATTTCCATCCAAAGCTCGAAACACTCAACTACTTTTGGCCCTCTGTCTGCCAGGTCCCCGATAGAGATCAGAGTCCTCCCTTCGGGGTGCTTCCATTCGCCATCTATCTTTTGCCATCCAAGCTTGTCTAAGAGCTCTAGTAACTCATCGTAGCAGCCATGTACATCACCAACGATGTCGTATGGAGGGTCTACTCTTGGATATATGGGAGGAGTTATCAGATTTATTTTTACTATATCTGCCTCCTCCTCATTCAGGATGTATATCTTATCCCATCCCTCAGAGTGGACTTCCCGGAGAGCTACCTCAAGCATAGCTTGCTGCCTTAGCATAACATCTTGTGGCACTACCCTATTTCGGCTTGAGTTACGCGCTAGTCTGGTCTCCAAAGATGTGTTCAGTATGATTGCAGTGGCTGGATAGTAGTGTTTGCGTGCTAGCCTAAGTAATTCTTGTCTAACCGATTTGTTGAGCGCTGTTGAGTCAGCTACTACTAGTTTGTTAAGTTCCATTCGCTTCTGTATGATAAAGTAGAAAAGATCAAAAGCTTGCTTACTGTAGTACTGAACCTCTTCGTTATCACCTACTAGGGCTCTGCAATAATCGCTTGATACGATCTCCGTGATGCGAAAATGCTTTCTCGCAAATGTGCTTTTACCGGAACCTGCAGCTCCTATCAGTACTATCAGATGAGGCTTATATAAATTGATCTCTAAATCCTGATTCGCGTTTATCGCCAAAATATTCCTCTATGGAGATATATCCTATAGTTAGCTGTTAAAATTGTACTTATAGAAAATCCTGCTCTTCAAATGATAAGGTTGATCCCCCATAGTAAGCTAGGAGATATGCCTAATGTATTCTTCGTTAGATAAGCCAGATAAGCAAAGGATAGATAGACTGCTTGAGAACACTCACTTAATACTAGCCTCTAATAGGGGACCATTTGAATTTGAGGTGGTAAATGGAGGTTACAGTAAGAAGCGTGGGGCTGGCGGAGTAGTCACAGCTGTAAGTGCAATAAGCAAGTACGCGCATCCTACTTGGGTTGCCTGTGCTATGACCAATGGTGATAGGCAGGTAGCAAAGGAACATGGCGATACTACGATAGTAATCGAGGAGGGTGACGTCAGCTACAGGCTACGCTTCGTTTTGCTTGATGGGCAGGTGTACCATTGGTACTACAACGTTATAGCCAATCCTCTTCTCTGGTTTATCCATCACTACATGTGGGATACGCCAAGAGAGCCCATGATAGGGTCTGAGGAATGGCAAGCTTGGTACGAAGGTTATGTGGTTGCAAACAAAGCTTTTGCAGACGTTCTATCGCAGGAGATAGAGAGGTCCGATAAACCTCCTATAGTTCTGATTCAGGACTATCAGCTGTACCTTGTCCCAGGCATGCTAAGAGAGAAACATCCAGATATAGTTATTCAATTCTTCCTTCATATACCTTTCCCAGGATCAGATTATCTCAGAGTACTTCCAGTTGAGATGAGGCAAGCGATAGTTTCATCCCTGCTTGCCTGTGACATAGTTGGCTTTCAAACTAATCGTTCGGCTGTTAACTTTTTGAGGGCCTCTGGCACTTTTGTCCCCGGAGTCAGGGTTGATTATGATCTAGCCAGTATCAGGTACAGAAACAGGACTACGCTTGTTCGTAGATATCCTATTAGTATTGATACTGAGCACGTATCACGCCTTGCGCATAGCGAGCAAGCTGACAAGGAACTTGAGTTCCTTAAACCGTACTTTGGTGAAAAGAACATACTTAGAGTCGACAGGATAGAACCTAGCAAGAACCTACTAAGGGGCTTTGAAGCTTATAGCCTTATGCTAGACAAACACCCAGAGCTAAAGGAAAAGGTGAAATTCTTAGCAATGCTAGTGCCCTCCAGAAGCAGTATCCCCGAGTATAGTAGATACCAAGATGAGGTTATGGCGGCGATTGGCAGGATCAACATAAAACACGGCACAGACTATTGGAGACCTGTTGAAGCCTTTATCGGGGATAACTATGTACGTGCCTTAGCTGCCATGCGTTACTATGATGTCCTTTTAGTTAATCCTCTAATAGATGGAATGAACTT
>JBHORE010000139.1:0-17635 GCA_042408415.1 Thermobaculum sp. | reverse complement strand
ATACGCTGACTCCACCAGGGCTTATCAATGGGGGGGTGATGGGATACCAAGGGACGAAGTAGAAAGAGCCATACAGCTAGGGACTGAAGGCTTGGAGCCGGACATAACTTTCTACCTAGACTTAAGCCCGGAAGAAGGACTGAGAAGACGGAGAACTGATTTGTCCAGAGGGGCAGAAAGCGGCTGGAACTCTATGGATGCCAGAGAGTTAGAGTTTCATCAGAGAGTTAGAGAAGCCTACTTATCTCTGGCTAAGGAGTACAGTTCAAGGTTCTATGTAATAGATGCCACAGGGCGCATCGAAGATATCCATAGGACTATAATCGAGATCGTCAACAAGAAGCTACAATCTCGTATAGGAGGGAAGGTTTGAAGTTAGTCATTGCAATTATCAGCAGTCGAGATACCAATGCACTGCTAGATGCACTCAACCGTGAAGAGATAGGAGCAACGCTCATCAACTCAACCGGAGGATTCCTCCGAGAAGGTAACGCTACCGTCTTCATAGGAGTAGAAGACGAGCGGGTGAATAGGGTCATCACTATTCTGTCGCAGACTTGTAAAACCCGAACTCGATTAGTAAGCCCCTCGATCCCGGCTATTGAGTCTGGCGAATACTTACCTACCGGGCCTATTGAGGTAGAGGTGGGCGGCGCAACTATATTCGTCCTGCCTGTAGAAAGATACGTGCGCATATAAGTACCGAAAGTGACCACCAGCTTATACGAGCTTGTACGGCTGGGGCTGGCTCTTGCTGGGGCATTCATAGCCATGATATGGATAGCACTAGCCCTTTGGACGTACAAGGACTCGCAGAGTAGATCCAATAACATACTGGTCCCTATTCTTTCAACTATCCTAGTAGCAGCCACCTTCCTAGTAGGATGGTTGATATACTTGATGTTGCGCCCCAGCTATACCCTCGAGCAGGTACGCTTGATAAAACTCAGAGAAAGAGAATCACTTGCTAAAGCCTCCGAAGTGGAACTATGTCCAAGGTGCAAGACACGCGCACAACCGGAATTCAAATACTGCCCAATCTGCGGATTAGATCTTAAAAGCACTTGCCCAAACTGCAGACGGTCGGTCCGAATTACATGGAACATATGCCCCTACTGTGGCCATCAGCTTGAGGACCTAGAGAACTAACAAGTCTGTGATCTAGAAATAAGTTACATTATGTCTTATAATTACTGTCCACATAGCGTATATATTCCCGAGGCCGGAGGTCACATTATGCATAACACAGACACCTCCCGACAGTGCGCAATATGTGGACATCCCCTGCCCGAAGACCACTTCTATATTGAGGAACGCTGGAGCAAGAGTGAGGTAGAGAGCAGCCACATACTTCCCCTGCGACTTAGCAGGTCACAGATAGATGACCAAGGCAGATATGTGTTTTACTTCTGCCGCTGGAGGCATCTAGGAGACTTTCTCTCGGAGTGCGGCTTGACATCTCCCAGCGTAGAGAAAGGGACGAGCACGCAGACTCTACCTACCAAAAAGCCTAGATCGTCTTTAGTGCTATTCTCTTGCCTTGCAGGCGCGGAAAACTTACCGCACTCCCACCAATAAGGGGCATGGCATACTCTACAAACGCCTTTGTAACGAAATTACCCTCCGGAGAGATATACTCCTCAGGTAAAAGTTTTTGCTGGTTAGCTATCTTCTCGAGCTCTACCATACCAGGTCTACTCATATAGGGATCGTTTGATATTCGTTCTATAGTTACCATGCGATTGGTAGTGCCCTTGGTAGCTTCTTCTACAGCATATTGTCCCACCATGTAAGCCTCTTCTAGATCTACCTGGCTAGCCATCGACATAGACATCCTCTGGATGGTGCCCGGTTTATCATACCGGGCCCTTAGTCCTAGATCACGACTCACAAGATCAGCAAGATAAGCTGCGGTGCCTGAGATATACTTGTGGCCGAAAGCATCTTGACTAAATACTGGGTCAACCCTAGCTATATGGTTACCGTTCTCATCTCGTACTGTCTCAGCAACTACAATCAGCACATAGCCATACTTCCGATAGCAATTCTCAACGTCCTCTAGAAACTTCTCTCTAACTAACGGTCGTTCAGGTACGTATATAAGATGTGGCGCGTCTGTCTCTCTGACCTTACCGAGGATCGATGAGGCAGCTACCCATCCAGCATCCCTCCCCATAACCTCGAGGATCTTGACTGGATCTACCCTACGCATGGCTTCAGTATCTAGACCAATCTCCTGGGTAACTGTGGAGATAAACCGAGCTATGCTTCCATAGCCAGGAGAGTGATCAGTGTATGGAAGGTCGTTATCTATAGTCTTTGGCACAGCTACTGCATATAATTCATAGTTTGCTGCTTGAGCTGCTAAAGCTATCCTATGAGTCGTATCCGCGGAATCATTACCGCCTATATAAATAAAGAACCTTACGTCCAGAGAGCGTAGGATCTGTAGAGCTCGATCTATATCGTCATCAGAGAGTTTGTAACGATTAGAACCTAGTGCAGCAGATGGTGTTTTCTTGATTTCTTCCCATACACTCTCAGGCTCAGCCCGCAAGTCTACGACCTCGCTACGAAACAAACCTTCTACACCATGTAACATACCGTAAACTTCCCCGACAGCAGGGTTCTTCAGGGCCGCCTGAACCACTCCAACCAAACTAGAGTTTATCACCGCCGTACAGCCACCAGATTGACCTACTATCAGGTTACCTTTTACAGCCAACTTTACCTCCGCTCTTCAATAATCTTATGGCAGCATCCACTACAACCTCGGGATCTATATCTCCAAGATCCTGGGCTTGAGAAACGCTACCCATTTTATGCCCTACATATAGAGAAGGCTTCGGCCTGTTAGGTGCCCTTATATACATAGAGGGCGGTGCACCTATTTCCTCACACGGGCCCCAAGCCTTCTCATTAGTGGGCCCCCATAGCGAGACTATCTTAGTACCCACAGCCTCAGCCACATGCATAGGACCGGAATCGGGACCTATATAAAGGTCGCATCTAGAAAGCACTGCAGCTAGAACTTGCACGCTAGTCTTACCAACTAAGTTTATCAGCTCCGTCCTTGAGACCTTGATTACCTCCTCGGCCCCTCCTAGTTCTTCAGGACCTCCAATAAGGATGAAGCTACCACCCAGAACTTGATGTAGTTGATCAATCACTTTGGCGTAAAGCTCCGCACGCCATGCGCGTCCTGGGATCCATCCTCCCAGACCATGGTGCACAGCTATTAATGGTCTAGCTGTGTTAGTTCCTAATAATCTATCAGCCTTGGCATAAGCCTCCGGACAGACCTTCATGCTCAAACTGCCACCACTTGCATAAGGCGCCAATGCTAGTACTAAATCTCTCCAATAAGCTCCCTCACATTTGGCTCCAAAACCCTGGTCAGGCAGGGAAACATTGAGAAACCATCCTCTACCATTATCAATACCAACCCTAAGAGACGCACCTGATGCAATTGCTATGGAGAACAACTTAAGAGTACCTAGAAAAGTAGTCATATGATGGGCAAAAATGACGATATCGTAGTGTCGTCTGTATACGGACCATAAAAGCTTTATCCAAGCGATGATCGACCAAGGCGTGAAAGCTCTAAGACCTTCTATGAGCTTCCGATCAAATGTTATTACCTCGTTGACTCGTTCATCACAGACAAATACCTCAGCTCCAGCACTACCAATTAAAACATCTATGCTGTATTCGGGCAGGCAAGAGCTAGCTGCATCCACAGCAGCGGTTAATATAACTGTATCGCCCAGATCTCCTAGTTTGACGATAAGTAGACGCCTGTTCAAATACTATTACCCCCAGGCCAGTCGCCTAGAGCAAAGATAAACTTCCCCTCAGTAGTGACGGTATCACCCACCCTGGCTACTCCTTTACCTGTACCAATCTTTCCCCTGATCCTGTCCAGAACCACCTCAAGAGTAAGTACATCTCCGGGCTTAACTGGCTTTCTGAACCTCACATCGTCTATACCTGCAAAGTAGGCAAGCTTGCCCCGGTTTTCCTCCATTCCAAGTATGGCCACAGCACCCACCTGAGCCAAAGCTTCCACCTGTAACACACCTGGCATTATAGGCATACCAGGAAAGTGCCCTTGAAAGTAAGGTTCATTGGCACTGACGTTTTTAATACCTACCGCACGGACTCCATATTCTATCTCGATAATTCTATCTACCAGGATGAATGGATATCTGTGGGGAATTATTTTCTGTATTTCTTCAGCTTCAAGCACAGTAACCTCCAAACGCTATTTCTTACAGGACCATTCTAGGGATCTGTACTTGTCGTTTGCCAGTTGCCCTGCGAGCTGTCTTTCGTAGCTCGTGAGGTCACATACATACAACTGTAACTGCCAGACAAGACTGAACCCCTCAATCAGGGCTTTTTCTACGTCTTCTCTTTCGGGTATATAACCAAGCACCTCCTGCAGGCAGGTTGCCCTGTTTTTGCTGGACTGAAAAGCTAATAGTCTAGTATCGTTATCCGGAAAGCTCAGCCCCATAAACAGCTTATATTGAGGATCCAGCAGTGGTATCGAACCATGTTGGAGAAGGGCTTTCCTTGTCCTAGTCTGAGCGCTACCTATCAGCTTACGTCCCATATAAGTTGGCTCGTATTGTGATGGTATTGTAGAACAGGCAGGATTAGTCCTAAGCAACCTGGTATCACCCTTAGGAGCAAGCTGTACATCTGCTCCCAGGAATCTTAGACCAGCAACCAGGCAAGAGGATATCTTCCTGTAACTCTCGGTTACTGAACCGCTTACTCGTTCATCAGATAGAGGCGCTGCTATACTATACGTAACTTCACTCGTGCTGTGATAAAGCGCTCTACCTCCGGTAGGCCGTCTTACCCACGTTATACCAGGAACAGATCTTGCATCCTCGTTTAGGTCAGAATATGGTTGAAATCTTCCTAATGAGTAGCAGCCAGGTAACCAACCATAGATCCTTATAGTAGGAGGAGACTTGCCTTCATCTACGGCCACTAGTATGGCCTCATCTATGCCCATATTGGTAGCACCATCGCAAGCACGATCTAATATCAGACGCCAGCTTTGCATGGCAGAAGGTGTACTCCTATAGGAATTCCCTTCGCACTATCGCATCAGCCACAAGGCACACATCAAGCATCTGCTCAACATCATGCACTCGCACTATATCAGCTCCAGCAGCAATGGAAAGTGCTACGGTTGCGGCCGTGCCGAACTTTCTCTCCTGAGGATCTTTACCGGTTATCCTGCCGATAAACCCCTTCCTAGAAGTGCCTATCAGCACAGGATAACCCATTGACTTGAACTCTCCAAGACGAGCAATTATCTCCAGATTATGCTCGATAGTCTTCCCGAAACCTATACCAGGGTCTATAATTATGGATTCCCTACGCACCCCTGAATCCAGCGCCCTATTCACGCCGGCTTCCAGTTCAGAATAGATCTCGCTGATGAGATCCTCATATTGAGGATTGTCCTGCATATCTTTCGGTGTGCCCTTCATATGCATCACAACCACGCCAGCTTCATAAGCAGCTACCAGCTTGGCCATTTCTGGATCGCGCAGGCCAGATACATCGTTGATGATATCTGCTCCTGCTTCCAGAGCAGCCTGTGCAGGCCTCAAGCGGTAGGTATCCGCTGAAATAGGGACATCAGTCATAGGCCTAATCCGAGATATCAGGTCTTTGAGCCTGCTTGCTTCCTCTTCCTCTGGGATAGGTTCTGATCCCGGCCTGGTACTCATCGCGCCTATATCGATAATATCTGCTCCTTGATCTAAAAAAGTTTCCACCCGAGATACTGCAGCTGATACATCCTCCAAGCCGTCGCCGGAGAAAGAATCAGGGCTTATATTGACAATCCCCATAACTAGGGTGCGAGATCCTAGCTCTATAGTCTTGTCCCTAGCGGATAGCACACTAGGTGTATTCATCCTTAGGACATTACGAATCTGCCTTGAAAGGTCTTTATAGGAACTGGCTAAACGCCCAGCCCACCATTCACATCTCTGAGAGCTGCCTATCACCAGGGCTCCCTCTTTTCCACTCAAGACAGTGAGCCCTTCATTCTCAGCATATCTGAGAATGGCATCATCTAAGCTTTTTTCCGACAACACTTTGAGAACTACAGGCTGGTAATCTTCTTCCGTACTGATCGTTGCCCCCAACCTGCTAGCCTCAGCCCTAATGACATCTGGTCTTGGGGTTATTCTACGAACAATAAATTTCATCGGTTTCCCTCTGGCGGGCAGTATACCATAACTAAATGACAGACATGCACTTAGTTGACTAATCATAAGCTGTAGACCAATAATTGCTCCACAAGGAGGTGGCAAGTGTACAGGAATAGGATAGAAAGAGCTCAACAAGTAATGAGAGATCGCGGGATAGATGCTCTGGTTCTAGGGCCAGGATCGGACCTCCTATACCTCACTGGTTACAACGTTCATCCAAGCGAGAGGTTGACCGCCCTGCTAGTCTTTGCACATGCCGACCCTAAGCTATACATTCCTGAGCTGGAGGCAAGCAGGATTACTGCCCCATCACTAAGCCTTGTAATTTGGAAGGAATTAGAGTCTCCTACCAAATTAATCTCAAAAGAGCTAGCTGCAAAGGGGGCAGGGACGATAGCAGTAGGGGACCAGCTATGGAGCATCTTCCTCCTAACATTACAGGAAGATATAAAGCATGTTAGGTGGATACCTGCAAGCACAATACTCGCACCGATGAGACTGATAAAGACCGCCGAAGAGATAGAGCTCATGAAACAGGCTGGCAAGTTGGTGGACCGTGTATGGGAAAGGATCTTGACGATTGATCCCAGGGGACTCACCGAACGTAAGATGGCTCAGATAGTATCTGATTTGCTCTTAGAAGAAGGCGCCGAGGATATAGCTTTTAACATAGTAGCCTCTGGGCCTAACAGCGCTTCGCCACACCACTCTCCTTCTTCCAGGGTGATATCAGAGGGGGACATGGTCATATTCGATTACGGCGGTCCTTTGATGGGCTATAACTCAGACATAACTCGTACCCTACATGTTGGGAGAGTTGACGAAGAAGAGCTGAAAGTTTACAACGCTGTTAAGGAAGCACAGCAGCTAGCCTTCCTAGCAGTGAAACCAGGGGCTCCAGCGGGAGAGGTAGATAGGGCTGCTCGGGATCACCTCAGATCGCTAGGGTTAGACAAATTCTTCATACACCGTACTGGTCATGGACTAGGATTGGATGTGCATGAGCCGCCATACATAACTCCAGATAGTGATCTACAGCTTCAAGAAGGTATGGTCTTTAGCATCGAGCCCGGGGTATATATCCCTGGTAAGTTTGGAGTCAGGATAGAGGACATAGTGGTAGTAACGCAACAAGGTGCTGAGCGTTTAAACCTGGCAACAAGAGAGCTCATAGAAGTCTAGTCCTGATATGTGCTTGTATTGGGGGAAGGCAGGATAGATACGCTAACAGCAGACCTTACACGTACACGGTGATAAACTAATAAGTTACAATTCAATTGTTGATTACGAGGGATTAAGCATGTTGCTTCAACCCCAATTGGTACATCTCTTGCAGAACTAGGCCTAGTTTCGTAACCCTATGACCCATAGCATTAGGAGGGGTCGACCATGGCGCAGAAAACGAATACCGAGCTTGAAGAAGCCATAAAAAGATTGATCGCCCTTGGGAAGAGCAAGGGGCATGTAACTGAAAGAGATGTCTTCGAGCTTGTTCCCGAGGCCGAAGATAACATTGAGTGCTTTAACCAAGTTAGTGATGCTCTCATTCAGGAAGGGATAGAGGTTCTTCCCGAAGAAACCACAGAAACAGAAGCTAGCCCAGAGGAAGATCTGGATCAAACCCTAGAAGAACTAGAGAATGATGGGTATCTCACTGACGCTGTCAAGATTTACCTTCGAGAGATAGGATCTGTACCTCTTCTTACTCCTGAGGAGGAGATCGAGCTAGCTAAGAGAATAGAGAAGGGCGATACCGAAGCCCTACAAAGGTTCGTGCTGGCAAACCTTCGTCTAGTAGTAAGTATAGCCAAGAGATACGTAGGGCGAGGTCTGCCTTTGCTAGACCTAATACAGGAAGGCAATATCGGTCTGATGCGAGCCGTTCAAAAGTTCGACTGGCGCAAAGGACACAGGTTCAGCACATACGCTACTTGGTGGATTAGGCAAGCCATTACACGTGCTATAGGTGATAAGTCCAGAGAAATCAGGCTTCCGGCTCACATAAATGAAGAACTTAATAGAATTAACAGGATAAGGCAGCAGCTCTCACAGACCGTAAATCGCGAGCCCACGCCTGAAGAGATCGCGGAGAAGGCTGGCACCAGCCCAGAGCGAGTAAGAGAACTTCTTGGGTACTTACAGCAACCTGTATCTCTCGATACACCTGTTGGTGAGGAAGCAGATAGTACTCTTGGGGAGTTTGTCCCTGACGTTCGAGCCAATCCTGAGGAAGAAGCTACTGATGAGGTACTCAAAACCGAGATGGATAGAGTGCTGGATGAAGTGCTTACCCCTCGCGAGAAACGCGTGTTGCAGCTAAGGTATGGGCTTGGTGATGGTCATACTTATTCGCTAGAGAAAGTAGGGAGAGAACTAGGAGTTACCCGCGAGCGAGTGAGGCAATTAGAGAAGCAGGCACTTGAAAAACTCCGCAGAGGGCCCGCTATAAGAAAGCTCGCCGAATATATGGAGGAACGTTGATACTCATCTGGAGGTATAGGCATAGTTGGCCGCACACAAGACTCAAGTAAGGGTAAGATACGCACATACTGATCAAAGTGGTGTTGTATATCATACACGTTACATAGAATGGTTTGAAGCAGGTAGGTCTGATGCAATGCGTGAGCATGGTATGCCCTACAGTGAAATAGAATCTTTGGGCATTCTGCTACCCGTAATAGAGGTCTATGCGCGTTACCATAAGCCTGCTGTATATGAACAGCTACTCGATATCTGGACCTATGTGGGAGAACTCACAAGGACTAGAATCAGATTTGACTACCGAATTACTCTGGCCGAACAAAATGAACCATTAGTCACAGGTTATACGGTACATCCCTTCATAAGCAAGGATAACAAGGTACTTCGGCTGGACCGTATGCCCGAGTTATGGCAAAGGCTACAGGAAGCTGCACGAGAGCTTTCTTACGATGCTGTACATTGATGTCCTTTGACCCAAAGGAATCTTCATGTCTCAAATGAACACAGTTCAACGCATCTTCGGAACAACCCTAAGGCAGGTTATATTCCCCGCGCTGTATAACTGTCTAGCTGTTATATATGATCCAATCAGTTTTTTAGTATCCGCTGGACAGTGGAACACATGGCGACTATATGCTCTAGATTACATACGAGGCAAAGAGGTCTTAGAAATAGGTTTTGGCACAGGCAGGCTGCTTGCCACTTTGTACTCACTTGGTTACTCCGTAACAGGCATTGATCCTTCCACTAGAATGCATGCTCTGGCTAAAAAGAGGCTGCCAGAAGAGCTCACAAACTCTAGACTTATAGTCTGCAGGGTACAAAAGATGCCATTTCCTGATGCATCTTTTGACACAGTAATCAGTACTTTTCCTACGGAATATATCCTGGAGGAAGATACCTTCAGAGAGGTTCATCGCGTCCTTAGGGAAAACGGCAGATATGTGATAGTGCTCTCGGGAGAGCTGCTGCCGACGAGTTGGTACAACAGGGTACTTATCAAGGTATTTAGTATTCTTGGATACAACACATGTCCAGCTCGTATCTACGATAAAGTTCCTTACAGAAAGTATTTCGTAGGCAGACGCATTACGCGGCAAAACAACAAGAGCCTTGTCCACATGCTGGTCCTCGAAAAGCTCTCCAATTAGACATACTCTCAAGAGATCCCAAACCAGCCCCTAAGACAATGGCACGTATATTGCAAAATTCGATTCTATCAAGCTTTCTTTACAGCATCCATTGAAGCCGGTAAGTGAGGTACATGGAGGATTCGAAATGGCAAATGTCGGATATTCCCTCTCATGTGAGGAACACAGACCTAACGACCTAATAAGATATGCCAAGATGGCAGAAGAGGCAGGGTTTGAGTTCGCCCTTATCTCAGACCATTTTCACCCTTGGACGGACAAACAGGGGCAAAGCCCTTTTGCATGGAGCGTACTTGGAGGAATAGCACAGGCAACAGACAAGCTGATACTTGGGACTGGAGTTACCTGTCCCATTCTGAGATATCATCCTGCAATCATAGCTCAAGCTGCAGCCACGATAGCCGATATGATGCCTGGTAGGTTTTTCCTGGGACTAGGCACAGGAGAGAACCTGAACGAACACATACTCGGACAGCACTGGCCTGAGCCAAAGATAAGGCTGGATATGCTCCAGGAGGCCGTAGAGATCATAAGAAAGCTATGGGAAGGAGGATACAAAAGCCACTACGGGAAGTACTTTAAGGTAGAAAATGCACGTATCTATACCTTGCCCGAACAGCTCCCTCCGATAATGATCGCCGCATCTGGCACTCATAGTGCACAAGTGGCAGCTAGCATAGGTGACGGCTTTATAGGCGTTGGCCCTAGTAGCAAACCCATTGATACCTTTAACAAAAATGGCGGTGCAGACAAACCTAAGTATGGGCAATTGACTGTCTGCTGGGCAGAGAGCACCGAAGAGGCTGTCAAAACAGCCTATGAATGGTGGCCTAATGGAGCTCTGAAAGGCGACTTGAACCAAGAACTACCCTTACCAATTCACTTTGAGCAGGCAGCTAGTATGGTGACCGAACAGGATGTAGCCAAGTCGATAACGTGCAGCTCAAATCCAGAGGACCATTTAGCAGCTATACAACAAATGTTGGACGCAGGCTATACCCACGTATATGTACATCAAGTGGGACCTAATCAAGAGGGGTTTATAAGGTTCTATCAGAAGCATATTTTTCCAAGATTACAGTAGTCCCCTCTATTCCGATCCTCCTAATCAATAGCAAAGCAGTCGGGGGATATTTGGCTGCATTTACTATTGATTTATTTCATAAATGTTGTATGCTACTAACTATTCTCAAGCTGGATAAGGGGAATTTAAAAAGCGAGGGGTTAGAAGATGAAAACAAAAGCAAGGTTGTGGATTTGGTTAGTAGTATGTCTAGCCATAGCGCTGTCCGGTTTTTCGATCTCGTATGGGAAACAAACTTCGGATAGCACTACTAGTAAACCGAGTTACACCACCGAATACGCACTGGTTCAGTTAGTCGGAGATCCACTCTCCACTTATTCAAAGACTAAGCCACCTCAGGGAAAGAAGATAGACTTCAACAGCTCGCAAGTCAAATCATATCGAGCTTTGTTAGCAGAGAGGAGGAACGAATTCAAGAGCTGGTTACGAGAGAATGCACCTAGTGCTAGAGTCACAGGAGAATATGACCTCGCACTCAACGCAGTAGCTGTGAAACTAAATGGGACAAGCCTAGAAACAATACGTAAGTCCCCGCTGGTACAGAGTGTTGAGTACGAGGGCCTTTACTATCCTACAGATGCTAATGATCCAGATCTCAGCATCATCAATGCACAACAGGCGTGGGCACAAGGCGGTGGGCCAGCTAATGCTGGAGAAGGCATCAAGGTAGCCATAATTGACTCTGGAATAGACATAAACCATCCATGCTTCAACGACGCAGGATATCCACAGCAAAGACAGTTAGGTGATACCAGGTTCACCAATAACAAGGTCATCGTAGCCAAGGTATTTTATAACAAGGCTAAGGTACAGGGACTTACACCAAAAGCCATCGATACTCACGGCACCCACGTAGCTGGAACCGTAGCTTGTAATCTGGACACACCTGCAAACGTCAATGGCGTCGACATTCCCTATAGGGTATCAGGTGTGGCTCCAAGGGCTCTACTGGGCAACTACAACGTCTTCCCTGGCACGGTTGGTAGTGCTAGATCAGAGGACATACTAAATGCCCTGGAAACAGCCTATAGAGACGGATTCGATATAGCTAATATGAGCTTGGGAGGCGGCTACAGAGGAGTTCAGGATCTACTGACCCAAGCAGTTGATAATCTAGATCGTGCCAATATGGTGATAACGGTGTCGATGGGCAATAATGGCCCAGGATACTTCACAGGTGGTTCTCCAGGGTCCGCTGAAAGGGCCCTCACAGCAGGAGCCAGCACTGTGCCTCATTTTGTGGGAGCACCTGTGACTGTAGATGGTAAGGGAACCTTTGGTGCTGCTGCAGGCGATTTCGCCACAGTATCAGAAGATCTTACAGCACCTCTTGCTGTAGTTACATCCAATGGCAATCTCGATACGGCATGTACGGTACCTCAGCGCGATCTGTCGGGACAGATAGCATTGATATCTAGAGGCGTATGTTCTTTCTCTACTAAGATCAGAAACGTACAACAGGCTGGAGCTATAGCAGCGCTAGTGGCCAATAATGTAGCCGGTGACCCAGTAGCTATGGGGCAGGACGGCACACCCAACCAGCCAACCATACCCGCCTATATGATCTCGAGAGGGGCCGGCCAGGAGCTTCTGGATGCTGATGGTAATAGCACTACAATATCGGCTTCCCTAAGCTACTTCCTTACAGATAGCGTGGATATCATGGCGGGCTTCAGTTCGTGGGGACCGACCAGGGTCGATTACAGAATCAAGCCAGATGTTGTGGCTCCTGGGGTGAACGTGCTGAGCTCCATACCTGGCGATTGCGGAGATCTGGGCTGTTGGGCGTTCTATCAAGGAACCTCAATGTCAGCTCCACATCTAGCGGGTTCTGCGGCCGTGATCAAGAGCCAGCATCCAGATTGGAGCTCATGGCAGATCCGGTCCGCCATCACAAACACAGCTAATGATGACGTGCTAAAGGATTACATAGACGGTACTACTATAGTCAGAGATTCCCTGATCCGAGGTGCCGGTCGCGAAGATCTGCTGGCTGCTGTAAATGCCAAGGTAGCTCTAGATCCAGTAAGCATAACCTTTGGGCTCGTACCATCAGGATCTGGGCAAAGCAGCAGCAAGACAGTCACTATAGCTAATATAAGCGGTACTACATTAACAGGACTTAGCGTACAGATTACTGATGTGACTGGCAGCGGGGTGACTTATACTGCCAATATCTCCAGTTCTACACTGGCAAATGGAGATCAGGGCAGCATTAGGGTGAACATGAAAGCTAGTAAAGGAGCTCCTACTGGTTTCCACGAGGCTACGCTCCGGATATACTCAAACGGTGTCGAAATAGCTCATGCTGAGATACTTACTGTAATAAAGTAAGTCGTTTGTTGTAAAATAACTGCAGGGCACTACCTTATGGTAGTGTCCTGCAATTATTCGGGGGCATAGAAACAACCCAAGGATAATTACAATGTCAGACTACGTAGTACCTTCGTCCACAAGAATAGGACATGTCCACCTTAAAGTCTCGGATCTTGAAAGATCTCTCTGGTTTTACCAAGAGCTACTAGGATTTGAACTCGTAGCCAAGATGGGATCAAGTGCAGCGTTTCTTTCTGCTGGTGGATATCACCATCATATAGCCATAAACACTTGGGAGAGTCTCGGTGGCACTCCACCACCATTAGGATCTACAGGTCTTTATCACTTCGCTATCAACTACCCCAAGCGGAAAGACCTGGCAATTATCTTTGAAAGGCTATTGCAGTATAACTGGCCAATAGATGGCGCCTCAGATCACGGTACCCACGAAGCCATATACACCCATGATCCAGACATGAACGGCATCGAGCTAGCATGGGACCGTGATCGAACCGAATGGCCAACAACAAACGGTAAGATATACTTCTACACTCGACCACTCAATGTAGACAGCCTGTTGTCCGAAATCCAAAAGTAACAGTCAATATCGGCTATCCTTCAGGCATATCTCTTGCTAATATTTAGTTACGAACTAAATAATATAAAGGAGGATCATATATGGAGGATGCCGCCAAACTGATACTACGCCTCACCACCGGATCCCTGGTGGCTGGTCATGGTGCCCAGAAGCTCTTCGGACTGTTTGAGGGCCCTGGACTTGAAGGCACTTCCGGCTGGTTGGAGTCTATGGGGCTAAAGCCAGGCAAAGCTTGGGCCTGGCTTGCGGGGCTTGCTGAGTTTGGTGGTGGTGCACTCACAGCACTAGGACTGATGAACCCTCTGGGGCCATTAGGAATTATAGGTGCCATGTCCATGGCAACAGCCAAAGCTCACTGGGATAAGCCCATCTGGGTTTCAGCAGGAGGAGCGGAACTGCCGGTTACAAATATAGCAGTAGCTACTGCTGTGGCCCTTGCGGGACCAGGCAAGTACTCACTTGATCACGCACTAGGGATAAAGCTTCCTAGGTGGATCTTTGCTGCAGGGCTTGCAAGCATACTGGGCACCGTCGTTTATGCCAAGATTACCAGCGAGATGCTGGTTAGCCAGCAAAGTGGACAACAATCTCAAGAGACCAAGCAAGAGCAAGCTGCCGAATAGATTTTAAAAATACGAGCAGGATAAGCTAGAATGCACAATACCCTGCTCGTATTTTATTCCTGACTATATAGGAGGAAGCTTGGGCCTGCTAGGCAAATCAAGATTACTCGCGTAATCTTCCGGGGTCGAGGCTCCCTTGGTAGATTCTGTAACATCTGGTTCGTGGAACTCAGGAGTAGAAGTATCCGGCAAACGATGATAATGATCACCCCAAGCTACGTGCCCTTCAGCAGGCTTGATCTTGATCTCTCCATCAAGAGAATTAGATCCAACTGAGTGCTGCCTCTCGATCTCTCTAAGAACCTTTTCGACCTCATCCTCAGAACTCTCAGTAGATGTTGCCTCTTCGTTAGCTGAAGAATATATGTCCGCTGGAGGATCTTGAGAGGCAAGCTCCTCAGAACCAGACTGGAAGGATGACTCTTGGTATATGGGGTTCTCCTCTTCGATTAGCTCAGCCTCTACCTTTTGTGTATCTATATCTTCATCGAGAACAGAGTTATTAGAGTGGTTATAGTTATTGTCGCCATACCTTGGCTCATCGTTCAAAGAAAGGCTGAGCTCGCGAGTCACGCTATCGGTAGCGCTTCTAAACTCTCTTATCATACGCGCAACCGTCCTGCCGGCCTCAGGAAATTTCTCTGGGCCGAGAACGATAAGCGCGATTATAACTATTACCAACATCTCCATAGGGCCGATACCGAACATAGGCTACCTCCATGCGGCATTATATCATCTTGAGCCGGAAGCCTCACCTACAAAAGCCGCCATGTAATCCTTAGACAAGAGGTCGTGCAGATCTGATCTAACTACTTCCATAGGATCTAACCCAGCTAGACGACAAGCAGTTCCCAGAGCACGCCAATAAATTAGTAATCTGTTCTTTCTGCTATGTTCCCTATTACCAATGGCAATGAGGTGCTCTATCTGGGAAATTTCCTGTTTCTCAGAATCAAGAAAAGCACTATGGATCTCTTCAATTGAAGGACGTTCATCCAATAGCACGTAGCATAGACAGGTCCAATAAAGCACCTGGTAAGCCTCTAACTTAGCATCCTCATAGTAGCCTTTGTGCACATGAGTACCTTCGAGCACACCTAGAAGCTCTTGCCACTCTTCTAATAACCTAACCCAAGGATCAGGTCCAACACCATGCAATATCTTGGAGGTACTCGAGCTTTCTATAGTAGGCTGTCTACTAAGCCAATCGTAGGCTCCTAACAGTACAGAAAGATCAGAATATACATCTTCAGGATCAAATAACGGGGGCTCGATCTCGACGAGATCTCCATCCTTAATAAGGCGATAGAAGCAGGAGAAATGACCTGTGTGGCATGCCCCCGGCAAGCGCTGGTCTACCAGGATTAGAAGCGAGTTTAACTCGCAGTTCGGTCTCAACTCCCTGACATACAGGGTTCTACCCGAGGTCTCACCCTTGAGCCAAATCTTCCTCCTGCTGCGGCTCCAGAAATGCACCAAACCTGTTGATAGCGTGTGTTCTAGCGCCTCTCTGTTCATAAAAGCTACCAATAATACCTTGAGGGTAGCAGCATCCTGTACTACCACCGGTAGTAGACCTTGCTCATCATACTGGAACATATCAACGAGATTTACATCCTTACTGGTATCCCACATTCACTCATCCTCTTTTTTACCTGGGATACCGTATAGTGACCATAGTGGAACATAGATGCAGCCAGCACCGCATCCGCTCCGTGCCGAATCGCCTCTACAAAGTGGTCAGGAGTTGATGCCCCACCAGAAGCTATAACTGGGATTGAAACAGCAGAGGCAACAACGTCAAGTAGATCTAGATCGTAGCCCTCTCCCGTGCCGTCACGGTCGATACTAGTTAGCAGGATCTCACCCGCACCTCTATCCTGAGCTTCACGCGCCCAGTCTACAGCTCTCTTACCTGTGGGGTTTCGTCCGCCATGGGTATACACATACCAATCATCATTTTCCTTCTTGGCATCAATCGCCACCACTATACACTGGCTACCAAAACGCTCAGCACCAGCCGTGATGAGGTCAGGGTTCCAGGCTGCTGCAGTGTTTATAGCTATCTTATCCGCACCAGCTCGCAATACCCTGTGCATATCTTCTACCGAAGAAATTCCACCAGCAACAGTAAGTGGTATGAAGATCTCGTTTGCGGCGCGGTTGACAAGGTCGATTATGAGTTTTCTCCCCTCCACTGAGGCTGTTATATCCAGAAACATGAGTTCGTCTGCACCTTGGGAGTTATATATAGATGCTAACTCCACCGGATCGCCTACATCAGGCAAAGGGGTAAAATACCGGTAGTTCTTCACCACCTTACCATCTTTCACATCCATACAGGGTATCACTCTCTTCGTGAGCATGACCGCGGTTACCCCCTATAGTCCCTAGGCACAGAATACTTGGTTATGACTTCCTCAGGGAGCCTGCCCTCATACAAAGCCTTGCCAACTATTACAGCATAGACTCCAGCTTTGCTAAGTTCCTCTAGGTCTTCTGGCTCACTTATTCCTCCGCTTGCTATAACCGGCACGGAAACATGGCTCATCAATCTCTGCACGGCGGCGATATCAGGACCTGTCATTGTGCCATCGGTCTCGATAGCAGTGAAGAGAATGTAGCCCACACCTGCATCCTCTACCAATTTCGCTACTTCCAGGACGTCTAATCCCGAGGACTTAGTCCAACCATCGATCGCAACAACACCATTGCGAGTGTCCAGAGCTGCCACGACCATATCGGGGTATTTAGCACAAACTTCCCTAAGGAACTCAGGATCTTTTACAGCAGAGGTACCAAGCACTATCCTGCTGGCTCCTAGCTCGACTATACTCTGGATATCCTCCAAAGTCCTTAGTCCTCCTCCTACCTGCACCTGGGGGCCAAACTCCATGATTACAGATTTGATCACATCGACATTTACGGGACGGCCCTGACGAGCACCGTCTAGATCGACAACATGTAACCATTGTGCTCCTATAGCCTTCCACTTTCGTGCAACGACAACAGGATCATAAGAGTAAACTTTTTTTCTTGAGTAATCACCTTGGGTGAGTCTGACCAGCTGACCTTCTAGGATATCTATCGCAGGGATTACGATCATGTAATAGGAACCTCTCCTCTAACGATACGCA
>JBHORE010000135.1:0-16718 GCA_042408415.1 Thermobaculum sp. | reverse complement strand
ACGGCAACTCGCCTCTGAGGTGGCACAAGGATGGTCTAGCGATCAGTGGTGGTTGGGTGGAGTCCTGGGAGGCCAACGAGGATCTATCCACCTGGACCTTCCACATCAGGGAGGGCATCAAGTGGTCGGATGGAGAGCCATTCACCGTGGACGACGTCCTCTTCTGGTGGGAGGATATGTGTCTGAACGAGGAGGTCGCTGAGGGACCACCTGACGAGGCCAGGTCTGGCAAAGGGACTTTGGCCAAGTTCAAGAAGGTAGATGACTACACCTTCCAGATGATCTTTGATGCTCCGTCGCCCCTGACAGCAGACAGAATGGCGATGTGGGTCAATAGAGGTATAGGACCTAGCTGGGCAGTACCCAAGCACTATGCGCAGAAGTTCCACAAGAAGTACAACCCGAATGTCAAGAAGGATTGGGCCAACGACTTCAACTACCCTGAAGGCAAGGCTGTGGACTTTGCAACCAACCCAGAGTGTCCGACCCTCACAGGTTGGAAGCTCAAGTCCTACAAGAAGGGGCAGAACTGCGTATGGGAGCGCAACCCCTACTACTGGTGTGTGGACAAGTGGGGCAACCAGCTGCCTTACATCGACACTATGACCTCTCAGTACATACAGGATAAGGAGGTCCTAAAACTAAAGTACACCCAGGGTGAAGCTGATTGGGCTCCACACTTTATACCAGTACCGCTATCACAGATATCTATATTCAAGCAAGCCGAGCCTAGAAGCAAATTTAGAGTCAGACTATGGGACTCAGGATCGGGGTCAGGGGCAGCCATATTCTTCAGTCAAGACTTCATTGAAGATGACCTGCGAGAACTTATCCGCAATCCTAAGTTCAGAAAAGCCCTATCACATGCTGCTAACAGGAAGCAAGTACAAGCTTTGCTTTACCTAAATCAAGGGGAGCTAACCACAGGAACATTCAGTCCGAAGGCTATCGAGTACGTAATTAATGACCAGGGTAAGCAGGTCTACAAGTCCTGGCGAGACAGCGCCGTAGAGTACAACCCCGATAAGGCCAAACAGTTATTGGATGAAATAGGCGTCGTGGATAAGGACGGGGATGGATTTAGAGAGCTACCTAATGGTAAAAAGCTGCTACTTACGTTGGACTTTGGAGCAGATCAGCCGCAGGACGGAGAAGCCGTAAGAAATGATGAACTCTTAGTTCGCGACTGGAAAGCAATAGGCATAAACGCAAGGCTCAACCCGGTACCTCCTACTGGCCGCGATGATCGTTGGAAAGCTGGTAAGCTTATGTCTAATGCCGACTGGGGTATAGGTGATGGTCCCAATCACCTGGTATATCCACAGTGGCTAGTACCCATGGAGTACTCTCGATGGGCACCATTACATGGGCAATGGTACGACCTCAGAGGTACACCTAAAGAGAACCAACAGAAGAACGTTAACCCATGGCAAAGGACTCCACCAAGAATAGGTCCTTTCGATAAGGAATGTGAACCTGCAATCAAGCAGCTGTGGAAGCTGCTTGATCAAAGCAAGACAGAACCCGACTTCATGAAGAGAACTCAACTAGTTTGGGACATGATCAAAGTACATGTAGACAATGGCCCGTTTGTTCAGGGAACGGTTGCCAACTTCCCAAGAGCCGTACTAGTAAAAGATGGGCTGATGAATGTACCCACACATGAGGACCTGAAAGCCTGGGGACAGGGAGGTTTTACTGATCCTTGGATACATCCCACACCGGCTGTATATGATCCCGAGGCGTGGTACTGGGATAATCCCGAGGAGCATACCATGATGTAAGACAAAATAGGTTAAAATAAAGACCCCGGGGATTTGGAATCCCCGGGTTCTTTATTTTAAGTACTTTTCTTAGGCAGCCGACAACGCTAAGTTAAGAATGGGCATAAAAATTATGCCTAGTAGTACAGTAGCAATAGCACATACACCTAAAGCTACAGCCATATCTGGCTGTCTAGGAGAAGCCAGCGCGACCTTAGGTTCGTACATGAACATTCTCACCATCACTTTTAAGTAAAACACAGCAGAAATTATGCTAGCCACAAACACTAATACACCCAGCCAAGTATAACCACCATCCGCGGCACCCAAGAAGACGAACACCTTAGCTGGTAATCCAGCGGTCAGAGGAAACCCCATTAGGGCTAGAAGAAATATTGCCAATGCACCAGCTGCTTGTGGGAATCGAAGGAAGAGTCCATCCATCGTATCCAAAAGGGTATTACCCCCGTGATTCTCCAACCATGCAAGGATGCCAAAGGCTCCCAAGTTCATGAAAACATACACGAAAGAGTAGAATAGCACACTGGCCACAGCCATATCATTATTAGGCACCCATCCTGCAAGACCAGCTAGTATGAAACCTGTGTGTCCCACACTAGAGTAAGCAAGCATACGCTTGACATCTTCTTGAACTATTGCAACTATGTTGCCTATAAACATTGTCAACACGGCTATCACAGCTAGTACCGGCCCCCAACTACCATAGAGATCAGGTACAGCCTCTACCATCAAACGAGTCAGAGCAGCAAAAGCACCAGCCTTTACACTCACAGACATGAAGGCTGTTACCACTGTAGGTGCCCCTTGATAGGCATCTGGGGTCCACATATGGAACGGTACAGCAGCAGACTTGAATCCAAGCCCCACAATAATCAGTAGAACCGCGAAAAGTAGAGGTACCTTACTTGCTTCTCCAGGACCTAAACCAAAGGATGCGATCTCCGGATAAGTAATGCCACCTGTGATGCCAAATAGCCAAGTCAAGCCATACAGCAGGATAGCAGTCGAGAAAGCTCCAAGCAAGAAGTATTTAAGTGAGGCTTCATTTGACCTCTGATCATGCTTTGCAAACCCAGTAAGCATGTAAGTAGGAATGCTGGTAAGCTCTATGCCTATGAACAGAGTTATAAGATCATGAGCAGACGCTGCTACTATTACTCCTGCTACGGAACATAACAGTAGGGTGTAGAACTCAGATCGTCCGAGGTTTCTTATTCTAAGCCAAGAATCACAGATAAGCACCCCCAGGATACCCGATATCAGCACGGTTATAGTAAAGAATAAGGAGAATCTGTCTGTTCGCCAACTACCACCAAAAGTAGTTACAGGTGCATCGCCGAGCTGGACTAGTGTTACTATCAATGCAAGAGCTTGCCCCAGGACAGCAACAGTAGGATAAACCTTCCCCCTACTTATTGGAGTAAAGATATCGATTAGTAATACAGCACAAGCAGTAATAGAGACTATGATTATGGGAGTAAGCGCCCAAAAGTCCACGTTAGGAAGGCTTGCATTCACTTGCTAACACCCCACTCATCTCATAAGATAACCCTAACAAATATACTACCTTATTCCAATAGATGCAGCTGTGGAAACCCCTAAATGCCCCAAAAGGCTCACAAGGGAGGGCTCCATAGCCCGAAGGAAAGGCGTTGCCCATACGCCAAGTACGAAGCTAAATCCAACCAATATAGCCAAAGGTATAGCCTCCTGATATACATTCATTGGCGGAAGAGAAACCTTTGATTCAGGCTTTCCAAGATAAAAAACTCTGGCCACCATCCAAAGCATGTAAGCTGCAGACAGTATGATGTAAGCATATACTGGGAAAGCCAGCCAAGGTTTATAAAGCCAAGTGCCTAAGGTCACTAAGACCTCCCCTACAAACGCACTGAATCCAGGAAGTCCTAAGTTAGCTAGCGATAGCATTACCCAGAGGGAAGCAAAAGGCCCCATTAGTGTAGCTAGCCCGCCAAGCTTCGCTATCTCCCGAGTATGCAATCTCTCGTATATGACCCCAACACCCAGGAACAATGCCCCCGATATGAAGCCATGGCTTACCATCTGAACTATAGCTCCCTGGGCCCCGTGAAGGTTGAAAATAAATATACCCAGAACCACAAAGCCCATAGAAGCTACTGAAGAATACGCTACCAGCTTCTTCAGATCCCTTTGCACTAGAGTCACCAGAGCTCCATAGAGAATAGCTATAACTGCCAAGGTTATAGGTATTACTGCTAAGTCGTGACTCGCCTCAGGAGCTAGGGGGAGAAGCCATCTTAGGAAACCATAACCACCCATCTTTAGCAGTACACCAGCTAGCAAGATGCTCCCAGCAGTTGGTGCATCTACATGAGCATCGGGCAACCAAGTGTGGAAAGGAAACAAAGGCACCTTGATTGCGAAAGCGAAGAAGAATCCCCAAAACATCCATACTTGCCAAGTATAGCTCCAATTAGGCGCTGTCCTCAGCAGATCAACGTAGTTCAGAGTAGGACCGTTTGGGGTGGATGATGTGTGTACGTAGATCGATGCAATTGCAGCCAACATGATAAGGCTGCCGGCAAGCGTATACAGAAAGAACTTAACCGCAGAATACAGTTTTCTACCATGCCCCCATATACCTATAAGCAAAGCCATGGGAATCAACGTTAGTTCAAAGAAAACATAGAAGAGCAGTAAATCAAGGGTAACGAATACCCCAAGCATACCGGTCTCAAGTACCAATAGAGCTACGTAATATTCTTTTACTCTGTGATCTATGACACCAAAGCTATAAACTATGGCTATAAATGAAAGCAAAGCGGTTAGTCCGTACAAGAGCACAGATATCCCATCTATACCAAGGTAGTATTGTAAGTTTAAGGAAGGAGCCCAGATCCACCTTTCGACCAACTGGATCTGATCTGTGCCAAAACGGAAAGAGGTCAAAGCAATAGCTGCTAGTATCAAGTTTATGCCGGAGCCTATGACGGCTATCCAACGGATAGTGTGCTTACGATTCCCCGGCACCAAAGCCGCTAGAATAGCACTAGCCAAAGGTACCAGGAGAGTCAACGTGAGTATTGGTATTCCCAACTGGTTAGTTCCGTAAGTCAAAGCATCACCCCTCAGGTAAGTCTCTGAACTAAATTACCTTTGGAAGAACAAGTAAGCTACTACCAGCACCATGCCTATACAGATCATCAAGGCATAGTTTCCTACGAAGCCCGTTTGTAGCTTACGCAGCAAAGTGCTGGAGGTAGATACCCCCTTAGCGACTCCGTTGACAGCACCATCTACTCCCTCGGAGTCTATAAACCACAAAACATTGCCCAGTGCCTTGGTGGATCTAACGAACCAGACATCATATAGATCATCAAAGTAGTACTTGTTCCAGAGTAACCTATAGACAAATGACAATCTTTCTCCCCAAACCTTGGGGTTCAAAGACGGTAGTTGCCAGTAATACACACCCAATGCCAACAAGATCCCAGCTATAGCAACCAGGGTGGCTACTGCCATCAGAACTAGGACTTCGGCAGAGAAACCACCAGCGTGAGCAGCTTCCTCACCATGCTCAAAAACTCCAGAAAGAAAACTGTGTATAAAACCATTCTCTGGAGGAACTCCAACAAATCCTGCTACTACTGACAGCACTGCAAGCACCCATAGAGGTATGGTCATAACCAGAGGAGATTCATGAGGGTGTATCTCATGTTCATCAAATCTCGGACTACCCAGAAAAGTAAGAGCTATAAGTCGAGTTATATAAAATGCGGTAAAGAACGAGGCTAAGGTGCCCAGAGCATAGATCCAATATTTGTGATCAACGAAAGCAGTTCCCAGAATCTCGTCTTTACTCCAGAAGCCTGCGAGGGGAGGTACGCCGGCAAGAGCAAGCCCTCCAATAGTCAGAGTAGCAAATGTATGGGGCATGTACTTTCTAAGTCCTCCCATCTTCTGCATGTCCGTCTCGCCGTTCATAGCATGCATGACACTACCAGCTCCAAGGAACAGCAACGCTTTGAAGAAAGCATGCGTAAACAAGTGAAAGATAGCTGACACATAGGCCCCTATACCTAAGGCAAAGAACATATAACCCAGCTGGCTTATAGTTGAATAAGCCATAACACGCTTAATATCGTTCTGAACTATACCTATGGTAGCTCCAAGCAAAGCTGTTACAAGCCCTACCACAGCTACAACGGTAAGTGTGCCTTGTGCAGCCTCAAATAGAGGATTAGCTCGAGCCACCATATAGACGCCTGCCGTAACCATCGTCGCTGCATGAATCAGTGCACTTACTGGTGTTGGACCTTCCATCGCATCTGGCAACCACACATGCAAGGGCCATTGAGCAGACTTGCCCATTGCTCCCATGAACAATAACAAAGTAATAACGGTAAGCACCGACGTAGACGCTGTATCAGCCCTCTCAAATACTGAGGCATAAGACAAGGTACCAAAAGTGACAAAGGTGAATATAACTCCAAGCCCAAAACCGAAATCTCCCACCCTATTTACAATGAAAGCCTTCAAGGCTGCAAATGAAGCCGAAGGCCTTTCATACCAGAAACCTATAAGCAAGTACGAACACAAACCTACAGCTTCCCAAAAGAAATACAGCTGCAGGAAATTATTTGCCAGAACCAGCATCAACATGCTGAAAGTGAAAAGTGGAAGATATGCAAAGAATCGATAGTAGCCTGGATCACCATGCATATATCCCCGGCTGTATATATGAACGAGCAAGCTTACTCCCGTAACTACTAGGAGCATAATAGCCGCAAGCTCATCTACATAGAAGCCAATACTAATATCAAAGTTTCCAGAATCTATCCATGTATAAAGATTCCAATCAAGATGTGTACCCGAACCCACTTGCAGGAATACCAGTATGGAGAGCAAGAAGGATAGAGCCACAGAACCAGCCGCAATTATAGTAATAAGGGGTTCTGATCTTCCCTTACCAAAGAAAAAGTTGAAACCAAAAGCAGCTAATGGCAGTAAAGGTATAAGCCAAATATAGCCCTCCAACTCCTACTCCTTCAGAATATTCATCTCACCAACATCGATTGTATTTTTATGTCTTGCAAAAGCAAGGATGATGGCTAGACCAATAGCTGCCTCGGCTGCCGCCACCGTCACCACAAACACCACAAACACCTGAGCATCAATTATGTTCAAGTAGCGACCAAAAGCAGCCAAAGCGACGTTACATGCGTTGAGCATTAGCTCAACGCTCATGAAGATCACGAGAACATGCCTACGCACGAGTACGCCTATTAGTCCTACCGTGAAGAGCGCGCCGCTGAACAGTAGATACCACTCGAGTGGTGGATGCATCTCTACAGATCCTCCTTAGCCAGGTACAAAGCCCCTATAGCTGCTACAAGGAGCAAGACCGAAGCAATCTCAAAAGGAAGCAGCCATCTAGTAAAGAGCTGCTCCCCAAGAGCCTGTACGTTACCACCAGCTTGAGCTATTGCTTGAGGAGTATCCCCTCCTCTACGCCCTGCGGTAACAATGTTACCGAAAATTACAACTATTATCTCAAGTAGAAACAAACCACCTACAACCAAAGCCACAGGTAATTGGACTCTTGCAGCCAGCATAGGGATAGGTCTCTCAGCCTGCTGTAAAAGCATCACCACAAACAGGAAAAGCACCAGTATAGCGCCTGAGTACACCAGGACCTGGAGTATAGCGATGAATTGCGCTTCAAGGAGCACAAACATCGCAGCAATATTCACAAAAGTCAGCAGCATAAAGAGTACGCAGTGCACAGGGTTACGGGCTACAACCACCATGACGGCACCCAAAAGCCCTATAACAGCAAATAATATAAAGAGCCAGGAAACCAGATCCAATTCTAAGCCACCTCTCTCTTAGGTTGTGGTGATTCCACTTCCTCCGGGAACCGCGTAACTTCTATCCACTCACCAGACTCCGTCTGTTCTACTTCGTCGTAGATCCCTCGCCCCAACTCCAGCAGTCTCTGCTTATCGTAGAGCAGATTATCTCGGCTAGTAGATGCAAGTTCAAAATGATGAGACATCTGTATAGCTTTTACAGGACATGCCTCAACACACAAACCACAAAATAGGCACCTGAGAGCCTGGATATTATAGGTTACTGGGTGCCTTCCCTTAGTAGCATGAGGCTCACTTGTCATAGTGATGACATTGTTAGGACACGCTGTAGCACACAGGCCACAAGCAGTACACTTCTCCTCACCTGTCTCAGGGTCGGTAACCAGTACTGGGATCCCGCGAAAGCGATGAGTCATCTTACGTGGCTCTTTAGGGTATTGCCTAGTCACCGGTGGCTGCAACATTTGAGACAGTACTACATAGAATCCCTTGAACCTATCTAGTAAAGCCATTTTTCGACCTCCTTATGGTCAACCAACGAAAGCTCAAGTATCATCAAAACGCCAGCTTGATCGCGGCAGTAATCAGTATGTTAGCTAAGGCCAACGGCAACATAACTTTCCAGCATAGCCTCATCAGCTGGTCATATTTGAACCTGGGTAATGTGGCTCTTAGCCAGACATAGAAGAAAATGAATATAGCCATCTTTACAGCAAACCATATTGGTCCCTCTATAGCTGTGGGCAAGAATGGAATATTGGGGCCAAGCCAACCACCTAGAAACACCGTTGAGGCTATAGCTGACACAGCCAACATATTGATATATTCGCCCAAGAAGAACATAGCGAACTGAAACCCAGAGTACTCAGTATGGAAACCAGCTACAAGCTCAGTCTCAGCCTCGGGTAGGTCAAATGGCGCCCTGTTAGTCTCTGCGATGGCACTCGTTAGATATAGTGTGAAACCTAGGATTTGAGGCAATATAAACCACTTAGGTATGAAACCCAGTATAGTACCTTGTTGAGCTTCAACTATATCCCTCAGGTTCAGACTACCAGCCATCAATAAAGCCCCAACTAGAGATATTCCAAGCGTAGCCTCATAACTGATGAGCTGAGCCGAAGAGCGTAGTCCACCTAGAGCAGCATACTTGTTGTTGGATGACCATCCAGCCATTACTATCCCATAGACACCAAGCGAACCCATTGCAAGTACATATAACAGACCAACATTAATATCTGTGATCGATAGCACTATCTGCCTACCAAAGGCCGTAAAGGCAGGGCCAAAAGGAATAACAGCCCAAACCATTAGTGCCGGTATCAGGACCAATACAGGGGCAAGAAAGAACACAAACTTATCGGCGCTTGCAGGTAAATTAGGCTCCTTGGTCAACAGCTTGAGGCCATCTGCCAGAGGCTGCAACAAGCCATAGGGGCCAGTTCTATTAGGTCCCAAGCGCGACTGCATACGGGCCAATACCTTTCTCTCGAAATATGTTAAGTAGGCCATGGTAGTAAGCACTACCACAAAGACCACAAGTATTTTGGCTAGCATTATAGCTGCATCTAATACATCCACGCCTTAGACCACTCCTAGATCTCAGTTAGCTGTCCAGTAGAATATCCACTCATCTCCAGATGCGGCCCCCTGACTACGCCTACACCTCTACCTCTTTCCAGCGAGCTGTCAGCAGCCTTATTATCATGTAGACTCTTTAGAGTGGGGCATCGACGCGTAATCGTACCGGTTCCCTGCACATACAGAGACGGTTCCAAAGTCTCTTTGTATACCTGCGCTGCATCTGGCAAATCGGTTCTCATAACTACAGGCATAAGCTTAGCTTTGCCTATAGGGAATGTTTGAGTATACAGAATAGGATTGCCATCTGGATCATCAGTCCATATAACCCCATGGCGCTTGATGTTGTCCACGGCTAGGCTGCGATAGGCCTTACCAGGTCGCCTAGATATCTCTTTCCGTTCAGACTCCAAATCCTCAAGAGTTATACCAGAATACCTAGGCACAACGCGGGTTATCTCGGCAAATATATCCCTAGGACTCCTGTAGCCGACTTCGTACCCCATCTCCTGCATGATTTGGGTAATTACTCCCCAATCTGCAGCAGATAGTCCTCTCGCAGGGATAGCTTTGTGTAGGTACTGTATCCTGCGTTCAGCGCTGGTATAAGTTCCTTCCTTTTCTGCCCAACTACAAGCCGGAAGTACGACGTCTGCTAGCTTAGCCGTCTCGGTAAGGAATATATCTTGCACGACTAAGAAGCTTAGGTTGCTAAGCGCGGCTCTCACTTTATCTGAATCGTAACTAGATTCGACAGGATTGGCACCCATTATATACATGGCCTTGAGGTCACCTGCTAGAGCAGCATCAATCATCTGCTCTAGACCCATGCCAGGATTAGGGTCTATCTCTACCCCCCACATAGATTCAAGACGGGAACGAGCCTCATCGTCATCCACCCTAAACTCACCTGGCAGCAAGAATGGAGCACAACCCATATCTACAGCTCCCTGAGAATTGTTGGCCATCTTCAAGGCCAGTACTCCACCACCAGGAATACCTATATTTCCGGTTAGCAGTGCCAAAGCAGCTGCCCCGTAATCTACCAACTCTCCATTTGGCTGGTGAGTAAGGGAGGTGGAATAGAATATAGCTGAAGGCCTTTTATTGGTTAGATCACCTGTACCGCCAGTTGCATAGATATCTGCTACTTCTAGCAAGTCGACCTCGGAGACGCCAGTTATCCTAGAAACATTTGATGGATTTATATTGATGACCGAGTTGAGCCACGCCTCGTAGCCCTCTACCCTCTCCGAGACATAAATGTCGTCAACCTGACCTCTAGAGGCTATGATGGCTGCGATTCCCTGGAGAAGCTCAGCTTCAGAACCCTCTCGGTATCGAATTACCTTGGAGGCAAACTGTTCAAGGGGAACCTGCCTGGGAGAAGCTACGATCAATTTAATCTGATGTCGCCTGACAGCGGTTTGCAGCTTGTATGCTAGCACTGGGTGGGTTACATCAAGGTTGCTTCCTATCACCAACACAGAACCAGCATTTTCCATCACATCTAGGAAGCTATTGGTCGCCGCATCAGATCCAAACACATCTCTCAGACCCTTCTCAGAGACTCCGTGTCCACCTCCGGTGTCGTAATCGATATTGTTAGTCTGCATGACGCCGCGCACGAACTTGCCGAACAGGTAGTTCTCTTCGTTAGTGCAATGGGCTCCGGCAATAGCCCCAAAGGACCCCTTATACACAGGCAGTCTAGAAGCAATCTCTTTGATAGCCTCATCCCAGGAGGCCTCAACTAATTCTCCATCTCTCCTGATAAGAGGTGTACTCAATCTCTCTTTACTTTCTATGAACTCGAATCCGAAGAATCCTCGCGCACATAGCAGTTGATTATTAAAGCCTGTGTCTTGATTACTCGTAATCCTCTTTACCCGACCGGTTTCCTGCTCGACGTTTATGTCCATCGAGCATCCTACAGAGCAGAAGGAACAAACTGAAGGCACGTGGGTAAGGAACCAGGCTCGAGCTGTATCGTGGTAGGAGGTATTTAGCAGAGCCCCCACCGGACAAACTTGAATACAAAGCCCACAGGAGACACAAGGTGACTTCTTAAGGTCCTCACCAAAAGCAGCATCTATATAGGATCTGAATCCTCTCTGGGCCCAAGACAGGGCTGTGGCCCCTACCAACTCATCACACACCCTGACACATCGGCCACAAAGGACACACCTATCACGCTTTATGGACACAGATTCTGAGAGCATTTCCAGCTCCCAGCTTATCTTAGGCCTACGCAAAGGATTATTCACCCTCACCTGCGAAAGGTAAGCATGGTTTTGAAGATCGCATTCTCCAGACTTATCGCATACTGGGCAGTCAAGAGGATGATCAACCAGTAGAGCTTCCACCACGAATCTTTGTGCCTCCCTAACCTTGGGAGATCGGGTCTGTACAACCATCCCCTCGCTAACCGGCGTAGAACAAGAGATATCTATACTTGTACCCCTACGGGTCGTAATCTCCACCATGCACATACGGCAGGCACCGAAAGGCCGCAGATCAGGATACTCGCAGAAGGTAGGGATATGAATCCCTGCTTTGCGGGCAGCATGAAGGATAAACGTACCTTTTGGAACGGTAACCTGCTTTCCGTCTATAGTGAGTGTGACTTGCTCGATGTTATCCTGCTGAGACATGATATTCCCTTCCAACTCTAGGCTGTTGCTTCAGCGGGTATTAATTCCAGCACTCTTCTATCGCGCACCGGAGTCATCCTGCAAACACCTGCAGGGCAACGCTTCTCACGTATGTGAGCCTCGACCTCATCACGGAAATGTCTCAACACGCTCAAGACCGGAATGGGTGCTGCCTGGCCTAAACCGCAGAGAGAGTAAGCAATAATATCCTCACTAGATTGTGTAAGTCTATCAATATCTATTTCTTCTCCGAGACCTTTCATTATACGGTCTAGCATAGCTAGCTGGGCACTGGTACCTATCCTACAAGGTACACACTTACCACAGGACTCATCTCTGTTAAAGCGCGTGCAATAGAAGGCAAGGTCCACCATGCAGGTATTTTCATCATAGATGATGTAACCACCTGAGCCCATCATAGAGCCTTCAGCTTCAAGAGTCCCAAATTCATTAGTCAGATCTAGGGTGCTTTCAGGGAGGGCACCTCCAGAGATACCACCAGCTAAGACGGCTTTGAACTTAGCTCCATTACGCATGCCCCCACCAGCAACGAACAGCAGATCACGCATAGTAATACCCATATCGGCCTCAACTAGACCGACATGGTTTATGTCTCCAGCTAACGAAAATACCTTAGTGCCAGTACTGTTTTCAGTACCTATTGATGCAAACCACTGAGCACCTTTGTTAATTATGTGAGGCACATTAGCGAGAGTTTCCACGTTGTTCACAACAGTCGGCTTACCCCACAGACCTGCCTCAGCTGATCTTGGTGGCTTGGTCCTAGGAAAGCCCTTCTGACCTTGAATACCATATATAGCCGCGGAAGCCTCTCCACTAATGTAGGCTCCTGCACCAGGTACTACCTTGATATCAAAGTCAAAACCACTACCAAGTACGTCCTTCCCCAGGAGTCCTACCTGGTGCATCTGCCTGATAGCCTTGTTTAGTCTTTCCATAGCAAGAGGATATTCGGACCCCACATATATGTATCCATCATTTACACCTACTGCCCAGGCAGCAATCATCAGGCCTTCAATTACGGCATAGGGATCTCCCTCAATAAGCCTCCTATCCTTGAATACATTAGGCTCTCCCTCGTGCGCGTTTACTATGACATACTTGGGTCTATTGCGCTCAGAGCGAGCACTCTCCCACTTGATACCAGCAGGGAATCCCGCGCCTCCCCTACCGCGTAAGTTCGAGGCCTTGACCTCTGCGATTATCTCATCTTGAGACATCTCAAATAGGGCTTTCTCCAGAGCTGAGAATCCACCGAGAGCCAAATAATCCTCTAGGCTTTCAGGGTCCTGCCAACCACAATTGGCAAGAAGTATCCTATGCTGTAGCCTCCACCAATCGGTAGCGGACAGCGGTTGTATGCCTTGAAAGTATTCATCGGAGAAATTTGCGTAAGCCATATCCGCGCGATGCTTACCCCTCTTAAGGGTTGACTCCAGAAGCTCTGGCACTTTGTCGGCAGTTACGTGCTTATAAAGCACCCTTGGTTGTCCGGGCAGCTGAATATCTACTACAGGCTCAAGCCAAGTAGTACCAAAGGCACCAGTTGGTTTCAAGAGTATCTCAACACCTAGTTTTTTTGCTTCCTGCTCGATAGCACGATACGTGTCGAGAGATCCACAATAGATACCACCGGAGTCAAGACTGACCCATATGACTGGCTTGTCAGCGGAAACAACTTCTCGATTCCAATTTTCCTCACATTGTTTTCGAAAGCGGATGAATTCCTCCCTATTCATGCTCTTCCTCCGCACCATGCTCCGGTGGATTAGCTATAAGGGCTCTGAGCTCTTCCGGAGATAATGGACCATAGATATGATGATCCAACTCAACTAGTGGAGCCCTATGACAGACTCCAAAGCAGAAATCAGCCCTTCTTAGTGTCCATTCACCATCCGGTGTAGTCTCGTTGTATGGTATTCCTAATACGCTCTGAGCAACCTCTCCTAGCTGAGGCCCCCCCATGAAATAGCAAGCTGCTCCCTCACAGATCCATAGCATCCTCTTACCTCTGGGCTCTGTACTAAAGTCGGAGTAGAAGGACACCACATTGAATATATCTGTTTCGGGGATATGCCATCTCTCTGAGATTATGTGCCCCGCATCTTCTGGTATATACCTGTAAGCAGCCTGAATCTTGTGTAGGGCTGGTATAAGAGATTCCATGGGATCCTGCCCTTCAAACTCATCCAGGATGCTGTTTACACGGGCTCGATCCTCTTCTGATCCTGTCCAAGTATCTCTTACCATCTTCAAGGAAGTCACACCTCCCAGGCGAGTTATCTATCTACCTCGCCAAGAACTATGTCTATACTACCTATAACAGCCACCACGTCTTGCACAGAGCCTCCCTCAGACATCCTAGGCAAAGATGCTAGATTGTAATAGCTTGGAGCTCTGACATGCATCCTGTAAGGTTTATTGCTACCATCACTCACTATGTAATATCCGAGCTCCCCCTTCGGAGCTTCGACGGCTTTATATATCTCGCCCGGCGGAGCATTGAACCCATGGATTGTTAGCACGAAGTGCCTTGTCTGACCCTCTATGGTAGTCATCGCATCAACCTTACGCGGTAGTACATATTCCGGAAGATCAGCGACGTAGGGACCATCAGGCATCTGATCAACCGCTTGCCTTATTATCCTAAGAGCCTGCTTCATCTCCTCTACACGGACGAGGTATCGATCGTAAACATCCCCGTTAGAGCCCAAAGGCACATCAAAGTCTATCCTGTCATACACCTGATAAGGTTGTGCTTTGCGCACATCATAATTGACACCTGAACCCCTAAGGCACGCCCCTGTAAGACCGAAGCTCACTGCATCCTCAGCACTGATAACTCCGACACCTCTAGTTCTCTCTATCCAGATAGGGTTTTCGGTCAATAATGCCTCATATTCGCCAATCCTACGAGGCATTACTCGCAAGAAATCTTCCAAATGATCCAACCAGTTGTCAGGTAAGTCTGCAGGCATACCACCTATCTTCATCATGCTGGTAGTGAGTCGGGCACCACAGTACTCTTCGAAGAGACTCATTATCATCTCCCGCTCACGGAAGCAATAGAGGAAAACAGATATAGCCCCCACATCCATTGCGTGTGTGCCCAGCCAGACTAGGTGGCTTGCAATACGTGCCAGTTCTGCCATTATGATGCGCATGTATTTAGCGCGATCTGGGATCTCGTCTTCTATACCTAAGAGCTTTTCTACAGCTTGAACGTATGCCAGGTTATTAGAAGGAGCGGCTAGGTAATCCATTCTATCCGTATGAGGAACGTTCTGATAATACTTATGAACCTCTCCTAGCTTCTCAGTACCACGATGTAGGTAACCTACGTACGGTGTGGCTTTCTTGACAGTTTCACCATCAAGCTTGAGCACTACTCTCAGCACCCCATGTGTGCTCGGATGCTGAGGCCCCATATTGAGCTCCATTTCCTCTTCTTGAAGCTGATGGATCTCGTATCTAGTGTTCATCGCCGCCCCCTCGATTACCTAAAAGGCACATTCTCGGCCGCCCAGATACCATAGCCGCCTATGGGGAAATCTTTTCTAAGAGGGAAACCATCCTGCCAGTCCTCAGGAAGCAAGATCCTACGTAGATCAGGATGGCCATCAAAAACTATACCAAACATGTCGTAGGTTTCTCTTTCCCCCCAGTTAGCCAACTCCCACAGCCCATTTAGAGAAGGCACATGTTGACCATCGTCCACTCGCACCTTCATACGTAGAGCATGATTGAGAGGGATACTATATAGGTGGTATACAACATCGAATCTCGGTGTTCTGCCCAGCCAGTCCACCGCTGTCACATCAACCAAGTAGTTGAACTGCATGGTTGGGTTATCACGAAGTACGCGAGCTATATCTATGAGCCTATCCACAGGGACAACTATAGTAGTTTCTCCTCGAAAGACGGTAACTTCTTCTATAGCTCCAGGAAACAGTTCCTGAAGCGTATTGATTATCGGTAGAGGCTGCTCATTATTACTTTGATTACCTTGTGGGTTGGAGCTTAGGTTCTGGGTCAATGGGAGCCTCCTTCACCTGTCTGTCACCACGCTGGATCATACCTTGAAGCTGGAGTATACCGTAGAACAAAGCCTCAGGCACTGGTGGGCAACCTGGGACATAAACATCTACGGGGACTACCTTATCCACACCCTGCAAATGACTATAGGTAGGATATGGGCCACCAGCACTTGCACAACTACCCATAGATATTACCCACTTAGGATCAGGCATCTGATCATAAAGCCTACGCAAAACCGGGGCCATCTTTAGGGTAACAGAGCCTGCTACTATCATTAAATCCGACTGCCTTGGAGATGGCCTGAACAACATCCCAGATCTTTCCATGACATCGTAGTTAGCAGCACTCGCGGACATCATCTCTATTGCGCAACACGCAAGACCAAAAGTCATAGGCCAAAGCGAGCTCTTGCGTGCCCAGCCAAAGATAGCTCTCTGGGTGGCCTCCAGCAAGTTGCCTCTTTTGTTTCCATTCCTAGTATTTACGACCATTCCAAAGCCCCCTTTCGCCACGCATAGGCATAGGCTATGAGTAGCAATACTATGAACAGCAACATCTCTACCAAGCCATACAGACCTATGCGATCGTAGACCACTGCCCATGGATATAGAAATATAGCCTCTATATCAAATAGCACTAACAACCTTGCGACGGTGTAATATCTTATGTCGTATCTGTGCTGAGCAGTACCAGTAGGTTTGATGCCGCTTTCGTAGGTCTCAGCTTTTACTGGATTTGGTCTCTTAGGAGAAAGCGCGTAGCTAAGAGCTAAGGCAGCTATTGCG
>JBHORE010000134.1:0-10891 GCA_042408415.1 Thermobaculum sp. | reverse complement strand
ATCTGGTACGTCGCTTCGCAGGCTGCCAAAGGCAGCCTGAATGTGGGGGATGTAGTTTTCTACCTGTTTGCCATCATGACAGCACAAGCAGAGTTGATCACGCTTCCAATGTGGGTAAGCATGCTCTTTGATGCCCGCATCTATCTGCAGGATCTGTTCAGCTTCATCGATGGGGCGCAGCCGGCAATAAGGTTGCCCGGCACACACCGAGGCATCGCTGCACCTCGATCGTCCTTCTCCATAGAGTTCCGACAAGTGAGTTTCAGCTATCCAAACAGCCAGAGACAAGCCCTTGCCGGAGTCAGCTTCACAGCACCTCGGGGCAAGGTAACTGCACTGGTCGGGGCCAACGGAGCTGGCAAGAGCACTATAGTCAAGTTGATTACAAGGATGTATGATCCTCAAGAAGGTGCCGTTTTGGTCAACGGTACCCCGATCTGGAATTACGACCTGGAATCGCTCCGCAACAGCATCGCCGTAGTTTATCAGGATTTCGCCCACTTTGCGCTCACTCTGGGTGAGAACATAGCCGTGGGAGATCCTTCAGGAAAGATATCCCAAGATCGTATCATAATGGCGGCCGAATTATCCGGAGCTGATCAAACGGCCAAGAGGCTGCCTCAGGGGTACAATACGCAATTAACACGCATGTTCGAGGGAGGGGTGGAGCTATCTGGCGGGGAATGGCAGAAGGTCGCGCTAGCTAGGGCGTTTGTGCGTGATGCCCGGCTGGTGATCCTTGATGAGCCGACCGCGGCCCTGGATGCACAGGCCGAGAGGCAGCTGTTCGACCGCTTTCGCAAGCTGATCGAAGGCCGTACTGCAATCATCATAAGTCACAGATTCAGCACCGTTAGCATGGCAGATCACATAGTAGTGCTCGTAAATGGCACAGTAGTGGAACAGGGCGATCACTCACAACTCCTAGCTCTTGGTGGATACTATGCCGAGATGTTCAACATGCAAGCCAACTGGTATAGATAATGGAGACGTAACCACCCAGCATCCGGACCCGAACCATAGGATAAGGATCGGCACGTTCTTGTGGGAAGACCTACTGCCTAAGCAGCTTACGAGCGCAGGCACTCCTAATGTTCCCATCCACGGCAGGTTACTGCTAACCAAGTGGCTATGCGAGAGGATGGTAGGTCACCCAGATGTGCACGAGTTCGCGGTGATAGGAGCTGAGAAGCCAAGTATACCGGGGACGATCTCTTTATCTTTCACCAGCCTAGGGCATTGGTTGGACGTCCAAGACTTGGTGTGGTTCGAGCCAGCAAGACCTCACCTTTGGAAGCCGGCAGTGCTAAGGGCAGCCTTCGGCAAGACGTTTCCTATAGCAACCTTGATGCACGGCATCGGCTATCCCAGCCAGTTGCCGGCATTCATAGCCTCTCTGGCCGCCCCTCGTAGGCCAACGGACACGATAATAGCTCCGAGCAACGCTGTAAAGGAGGTATTTCTGAGCCATTGGGATAATATGTCATCGCTCATCGGTGTAGACACGCCTCCACCCAACATACAGGTAATTCCTTATGGTGTCCCTTGCGTACAACCCATACCCAAAAGGATTGCGCGTGCGTCATTGATGTGGGATGAGACTCCCCTTGTGCTCTTCTTGGGGCGCCTATGTAACTGGGACAAGGCTGACTTCAATAGCCTATTCGAGGCCAGCACGAGGTTAAAGGCCCGGGGGATGATGTTCAAGCTGGTGCTAGCCGGATATGCAAGTCCTGTAGACGTGCGTTCTTTACAGCTTCTAGCTGCGAATTACGGTCTCTTGGAGCTGCTCGAGATCCGTCCAAATATATCTGAGGCAGAGAAAAACCTCCTGCTGAGCAGTTGCGATATATTCGTGTCTCCATCAAACACCATATCCGAATCCTTTGGGCTCTCCATAGTAGAGGCTATGCTCCATGCGGTTCCCATAGTTTGCACTTCCTGGTCTGGATATCGCGAGATCGTAAGGGATGGCGTAGATGGTTTTCTCGTGGACACTTATTGGTACATCCCTCAAGCCGAAAGCATGGAAGAGATGTTCGTCATGAGTCGTTACCCCCAAGACCGATCAGGTTCCTCAGCTCCTTTGCCCCATACGCAAGCAAGCAGCGCAGAGACATAATATGGACGAGTAGAGGTGCCAAGCAGCACCTCTGCAGTTTTTCCCAGAGACCACCCCATATGCTAATTAGGGGCCGACATCAAGCAGGAGTATCCATCGCTCGTACCCCAAGTGTGAGATCCATCCACCAAGCTTCCTCCCAACAGCCACCAAAGCAGCTGGGTCGGCCGGCAACAGTCCTCATAAGAAGCAATCTATGTCCTATTCCGCTCGGTGGCCGCTCCCGGCTCACGGGACACCAAGCTCTTAGTACTGCACCTGTGGGCCATGGGACGCGGGCTGTGATGGCACCTCGAGACGGATCTTGCGGATGTCGGTGGAGATGCCGTTGAGCATGTACCGCAGCTCGCTGGCCATGCCGCAGAACAGGAAGCCCTGCTCGATGCGCATGTTGACCGCGTCAGCGTTGGAGCAGTGGATGCCGGGGGCAACTCCGTGGCGTCGGCAGGTCTGCAGCACGTGATCTATGGCCTCCACCACCCTGGGATCGTCGCACTCCAATCCAGCGCCCAGGCCGACCCCCATGGAGGCAGCGAGGTCGTTGGGGCCCACGAAGCAGACATCTATCCCGGGCACGGATAGTATGTCGTCTGCGCGCTCGACGCCGTCGATGTGCTCTATCTGCACCGCCAGCAGGATCTCTTCGTTGGCGTGCTCATAGTACTCACTGGCGGTGGTATCAAAGCTGATGGCGTGCCTCCCTCCTCCCACCGACCTAACCCCGACCGGTGGGTATCGGAGAGAGCTGACCGCATCTTCCGCCTCCTGCCGGCTCTTGAGCATGGGCACGACCACGCCCCAAGCACCGGCGTCAAGGACTCGCTTGAACGTCTCCGCCGTGTTCCATGGGATGCGCACCATGGGAGCCGCCGGCGAGCCGTTGATCGCCATGAACATCAGGGCTAGCGTGCGTATATCCACCGCGCTGTGCTCGGCATCAACGACCAACCAGTCCACCCCAAGGCGGCTCACGTACTCGGCCGCCTCGGGACTGGGCAGGGAAAGCCACATCCCCACCGAGGGTTGACCGGCTCGCAACTTCTCCAGCACGTGGTTTTTCCTCATCTACAAAGCCTCCTTTCAACTTCCGCCGGCGGCTATTGTAACTCAGAACCCGAAAAAATCCACGTGCTCACAAGCAGGATCTACGGCGATGTCCGCACGCTACTTAGCGCGGCGAACAGGGCCGCACCCACCACAGCTATGCAGAGGCACACGACCAACAGGAGGAACAGACCTGGCACCAGCACCGCCGCAGCCGCCCTACCTGTACTCATCCCATACTGCTCGCGCACTGCCACGATATAAAGGTAGATAGCGTACAGGCTGGCCAGCCATCCGATGAACGGGATCCAGGAGATCATGTAGGTTGCTCCGGAAACATAGGCTGTCAGGCGGGTGGTGGTCTCGTAGCTGGGGCTTTGTGGCTGCCCAAAGAGCAGCACCCCTACGTGGATGAAGCCAGCACCTATGAACAGGCCCATGAGGCCGAAGGCCACCGTCAGGATCATCGTCAATAGCTCCATGGCGACTGTTGGCTCCTGGCTGGCCGATTGTCCACCCAAAAACCTGTCTACGCTGGCCGTCGGAAGCAGCAGGGACAGGAGGAAGGTGAGCACGGCGTAGATTACCAGCGCCGTCGCATAATACACGATCGGCCTGCCATATCCAGCCTGCCTGGGAAGCTCCCGGAAGAACTCTATCGGCCGGAGCAGCACGTCCGCGGTGGTCCGCCAGAAGGACTGCGGGAAGTTTGCAGGATCGAACTCCCTTCCACTAATGGGTTCAGCATAACCTGGAGGTAGCTCCATTTAGATATCCCCTCCTAATAATACTTAGATGTAAGTCCCATAAAGGAACACAGCTATGCGTCTATTCTAGCCAGGTGGGCTGCCGATTGCTATCCCCTATAGGACAAATAAGGCTAGCTTAGGAGCCTGACCGAGTCCACCCTCATACCATCCATCTTCTCGACGCGCAGCTTGTGCCCTGCTACCTCGACCTCGTCCCCCTCCTGAGGGATGCGCCCAAGCCGGGCCATGATGAGCCCTCCGAGGGTCTCAACGTGATCCTCCTCCTCGATCTCCACGCCCAGCATCTCCTCCAGCTCGCGCAGCCTCATCAGCCCATCTAGCACCTGCGGTTCCTCAGGCTGCATGGCCTCTCTCACGCCCGGCGGCAGCTCCTCCTCTATAGGGCCCACCAGCACCTCGACGAGGTCCTCGATGGTAACTATACCGGCAGTGCCCCCGTACTCATCCACCACCACGGCTATCGGGCGTCTGGCCTTCCTCATCTCCTCCAAGAGGTCATCCGCGGGCTTGCTCTCGGGCACCAGCAGGGCTGGCCTTATAAGATCGCGCAGCCTCACGGGCTTCCTGGAGTACACGGCCCTCAGGATATCGTGGACGTGCACATCCCCCAAGATGTTATCGAGATCGCCATCGTACACCAGCAGGCGCGAGTGCTGAGCGGTTGCGGCCCTGGCCACCAGCTGATCAAGCGGTATGTCCACCGGCACGGCCTCCAGCTCAGTGCGCGGGGTCATCACGCTGCCCGCGGTGACGTCCGCGAACTCGAAGGCCCTGGTGGCTATACGGGCCTCGGAAGGTTCCACCACCCCGGCCTCGCGCATGCCGCGCACGAGGAAGCGCAGCTCCTCCACGCTGTGGACGTTCTCTGTCTCGGTGGCGGGTTGCAGGCCAAAAAGCATCAATATACCGTTGCCTATGGCGTTGAGCGCCGTGATCGGCCACTTGAACACTCGATAGAAGATGGTCAGCGGTCGGGCTACCCACAACACCGTGCTCTCGGTCTTCTGGATGGCCAGTCCCTTCGGGGCGAGCTCTCCCACGACGATGTGCATGGCGGTGATGATGGTGAAGGCGACGCCGATGGATATGCCGTGTGCTAACTGGGGCGCAAAGCGCCCTACCACCTCCTCAAGCGGCGGCTCTATCAGGTGCGCGAACGCGGGCTCGCCGATCCATCCCAAGGCCAGCGAGGCCATGGTGATGCCAAGCTGGCAGGCGGCGATGTAGGCATCGAGATGCTCGACCATGTACAGGGCTATCTTGGCGGTGACATTACCCTCGGAGGCCAGCTGTTCCAGTCGGGATCTGCGGACTGCGACTATCGCAAACTCGGAGGCTACGAAGAAGGCGTTGGCTAAGACAAATATAACAGCCGCTATAAGGGCTATCGATGATGAAACGTCCATATGTGATTGGTATGCATCACCCCTTTGTGCTTTATTTTAATAAGTATATCGCTTTGCGGCCTATTTTACACTAGGAAGGGCTATGTTGTGTACATTGGATTGGGGAGCCGAAGGACTGCTCAAGGCCGTCCGTCGTGAGGACGTAGTGGTGTTGGTGGACGTGCTCCGCTTCTGCTCCACGGCTGTGGCAGCTGTCCGGGTGGGAGTAAGTATCATCCCGGCACCAGGGCGCTTGGAGGCCGAGGGCTTGGCGGCGACACTGAGGTTGCCCGTGGTGAGCAGCTCCAAGGAGGGCTACGAGGCTGGCAAGCCCACCGACTCCCCACTATGGTATCAAAGATATGCGGTCACGGGTACAAGGGTGGTGTACCCATCCTCCAACGGTGGTCGGCTGCTCTCCAGCGTCAGGGGCTACCCGTACTTGGTGCTAGGTGCGATGCTCAACGCCTCGGCGGCGGCAAGGTATGCCGGTGCGCTGGCAGAGTCGCTAGGCAAGGGAGTCACGGTGGTGGCCGCCGGAGAGCTCAGCACTGACTTCGATCCCGAATCCCCTCCTCATCTACTGTTTGCCGCGGAGGACCTATTGGGGGCAGGAGCCGTGATCGACGCTCTGTCGGCGGACCTGTCCGCGGAGGCCGCGGTGGCGCTTGGTGCCTGGGAGTCCTGCGTACAGGATAGGACAAAGTTGCTGCTCACATCCTGGAGTGGCAGGCATCTCCAGAACACTGGCAGGCAGGAGGAGGTGGAGTACTGCGCACAACTCGACGTCACAGAGGTGGTCCCCATCCTAAGGCACGGAGAGATCGTCGCCGCCGAGGGTTAGCAGCACTTGTCTCCAGGACAACACCGACCTATCATAGATGCTAGCGACGGAGCAAGTGCGTGTACAGGATATACATTGTAGAGGACGAGCCCAAGATAGCCGATATGCTGGCCCGGCACCTGGAGAGGTACGGCCACCAGGTGCACATCGCTCAGGACCTTAGGCAGGTGAAGTCAGAGTTCCTCGAGATCCGTCCCCACCTGGTGATCTTGGACATCAACCTACCGTACTACGATGGCTTCTACTGGTGTAGGCAGATCCGCACAGTGTCGAGCGTGCCGGTGATCTATATCTCCGCGCGGTCGGACGACATGGATCAGGTCAGGGCCATAGAGAACGGGGGCGACGACTACCTGGTCAAACCCTTCAGCCTGGAAGTGGCGCTGGCCAAGGTCCACAGCCAGCTGCGCAGGGCATACGGCGAGTACTCCTCACCATCCACCGCGGAGGTGCAGGCGGCCGGAGGATTGTTGCTGGACGCCTCACGCCTCGTGGCAGAGCATGCAGGGCGGAGCGTGCAGCTGACGCGCAACGAGTTCTTGCTGCTGAGGCTGCTGCTACAGCAGGCGGGCAAGGTGGTCAGCAGAAGCGCCCTGCTGGAGGCGCTCTGGCAGGACTCGCAGTACGTGGACGACAACACCCTAACAGTCAACGTGGCGCGTCTGCGCCAGAAGCTGGAGGGCATCGGCCTCCAGCAGGCCATAGAGACTGTGAGAGGCTACGGCTACCGACTGCGGACGGAAAGGCAGGACGATGAGATACGATAGCACCCCTCGCCACGCCCCCTCGGAGGTGACCAAGCATCCCTTGAGCGATCGCCTGAGCCTCTCAAGGTATCTGAGAGACAGGATGGTGGTAGGAGCGCTCTTCCTGCTGAGCAGCGCGCTCTCGATAGTCATCATCAGGCTGGGCGTGCTCGACCGAGGCGACGTGGTGTACATCTTCATGCTCTGCATCCTGTGTCTGGTAGTCTACCTGATCTACGACTACCTACGCCATGCCCCGCTCCGCCGCGAGCTGCTATCCACCAAGGGGCAGATCGACGATCCTCTGCGCGTGCACAGCGCTGTGACAGGCGAGGAGGAGGCACTAACAGCACTCCTGGAAAGCTCTCATCAGCTGTATACCAGCCGCCTCCAGGAGAACAAACACGCTCTCGAGAGGCATCTTGAGTACGCTCAGCTTTGGGTGCACCAAATGAAATCTCCGGTATCGGTAATAGACCTGCTGATCCAGCAGGCTCCCAATGGTGTGGATCCAGAGTGGTTGGAGAGCCTTGCGGAGGAGAAAGAGAGGCTGTCGGAGGGTCTAGAGATGCTGCTCCACGCCGCTCGAATAGACAAGTTCGATACCGACTTAAGACCACGTACCGTCGACCTGGTACAGCTGGCGCGGGAGTGCGTGCGCGAGCGCCTGAACGCCTTCGTGCGTAACGGTATCACCCCTAAGATCACGGCAAGCAAGGATACAGTGGAGGTCCAGACTGACCCCAAGTGGATGCGCTTCGTGATAGGCCAGCTCCTCTCCAACGCCATCAAGTACTCCCGCCTCAAGCAGGTGAGCGGCCTGCACGTGGACCTGGAGATCACCTCCGATGAAGGTCGCATACTGCTGACCGTAAGGGATGAGGGCGTGGGCATTCCTCCAGAGGACCTGCCCCGTATATTCGAGCCGTTCTTCACGGGGGAGAATGGCCGCAGGACTAACGAGTCCACTGGCATGGGCCTGTACCTGGTGCGGCAGGTGCTGGACAACCTGGGACACAGCATGGAGGTCTCCTCGGAGCCAGGGAAAGGCTCAGCCTTCACCATAGCCTTCGAATCGCGCAGCATAACATCTCTATCGAGGATGCATATCTAACCCCCCAACTTACAAAAACGTAAGATTGCAACTTCCAAACGTAAGCTTATGAGCGGGCAAGCGCGGCAGGTCCTAGGTATCCTAGGGATGTAAAACCCATCGAGAGGAGTTCGTAAATGACCACACGCCATACCGTGAGCACGCACAGGGATACATCCCGAGTCGTGTTGCATGCTAGGAACCTGACGAAGGTCTACGGCACCCCAGGCAGGGGCAGACTGCACAAGGCGCTGGACGACGTCACCCTCTACGTCGAGCGGGGCGAGTTCGTCGGGATAATGGGGCCTTCCGGCTCAGGCAAGACCACACTCCTGAACCTGCTGGCGACGATAGATCGCCCCACCTCGGGCAGCATAACGATCAACGGCCAGGACTTATCCAGCTTACGAGAGGGGCAGCTAGCGTTGTTTCGCAGGCGGGAGCTGGGCTTCGTATTCCAGGACTTCAACCTCTTGGACACACTGAGCATCAGGGAGAACATCCTGCTGCCGCTGGTGCTGGATGGGGTCAAGTCTCACCTTATGCACGCCAAGCTCCAGGAGATAGCACACCAGCTGAGCATAACCGATATCCTGGACAAGTACCCCTACGAGGTTTCCGGCGGTCAGGCCCAGCGCACGGCCATCGCCCGCGCTCTGATCCACGACCCATCGCTGCTGCTCGCCGACGAGCTGACGGGCAACCTCGATTCCAGGTCCGCCTACGGCGTGATGTCGGCACTCCGGGAGATGAACGAGCAGCGTGGCGCCACAATATTGATGGTCACTCACGACCCGTTCGCCGCGAGCTTCGCCCGTAGAGTGATCTTCATCCGAGACGGTCACCTCTTCTCTGAGATCCGTAGCCCCGGTAACCGACAGACCTTTTTCCAACAGATCCTGGATTCTCTAAGCGTGCTAGGAGGGAGCTTCGATGAGGTTTCACCAATTAGCTACAAGTAACATCCGCGGGAACTGGAGGCGCTACACCGCCTTCTTGTTGAGCAGTACCTTCTCCGTAATGGTCTTCTTCCTGTACGCCACGCTCACCAACCATCCCGACATGGACACCAGCCACATGCGTTACGCCCAAGTGGTAGTGCAGGGCGTAGTGGCCTGCCAGATCATCATCCTGGTGTTCACCTTCTTCTTCACACTCTACTCGCTGTCGGCATTCCTGCGATCGCGCAGCCGAGAGTTTGGTCTGCTCGCCCTGTTTGGCATGACGGGAGGACAGATCAGGCGGATGGTGCTCATCGAGACCTGCGTCATAGCGCTCGCTGCCAACGTGCTGGGCATAGGCCTGGGGATCTTGTTCTCCAAGCTGTTCCTGATGGCCCTATCCCATATGCTCTACATCGACAGCCCTCTACGGTTCATGATCGTGTGGCGGGCCGTAGAGCTCACTTTCGGGTTGTTCATGGGGCTGTTCCTCTTGACCGCTGCGATCAGCATGCTCGGCTTCAGCTCTAAGTCGATCATCGAGCAGATCAGGGAGCAACGCAAACCCAAGACCCCGCCGGCGGCCTCCATCTGGTTGAGTGCGCTAGCGGCCTTCACCCTGAGCGCGGCTTATTACCTGTCCTACACCACTACCAAAGCGCAGATATTGATTCGATTCCTACCGGTCACGCTGCTCGTGGTCGTAGGCACCTACTTCCTGTTCACCCAGGCAAGCATCTGGCTGGTCAGGAGGCTGCGCAGTAGCCGCAGCTACCTTAGAGGCACGAACATGCTGGTGGTTTCGCAACTGGGTTACAAGCTCAAGGACAACGCCCGCATGCTGTTCATGGTTACGATGCTCAGTATGGTCGCGCTGACGGTATCGTGCACGCTGTACACCTTCCTGCAGGACATGAAGAGCAGGATAGCTGAATCCTACCCCCAGACGTTCAGCTGGACTGTGCCAGGAGAAGGTGATCAGTTCGAGCAGAGGGTAGAGCAGTTCATCAAGGCCCACGGCGGCAAGATCACCGATAGGCTGAAGCTGCAGGGCCTGATCATGCAGGTGCACGACAGGTACGGTATGATGATCATCCCCGAGTCGGCATACAATGCCCTGACCCCTAGCGAGGAGAAGATATCGCTCGGCCGCCGTGAACTCCTCAACGTGTACCCCGAAGAGTATGCTGATGTACCGTTCTGGAGGTTTCGCGAGGGCGAGACTATTCAGCTGGAGGTCAACAACGGCAAGCAACTGCTGGCGTACAGAGTGGTAGGCAACGTCGGACGGGCTCCCAGCGCCCTCAATGGCTACTCTCTTGGATGGTTGGTGATGGACGATGCCGAGTACCAATGGCTGAGTCATGGCCTTGCACGCGACTCGGTATACACTACCTACGGGCTGGAGCTGGCCAATTGGCGCGCCCACAGGCAGTTGTCGGAAGACCTGCAGCGAGAGCTGTTCGCGAACGAGCACACTAGGCTGTCCTCTCGCATAGACGCCTACTACTCAGTGCTGCAGCTGTTCTCTCTAACGCTCTTCATAGCGGTGTTCGTGTGTGTGCTGTTCTTCATCGCTGCGGGCAGCGCGATCTACTTCCGGATGTTCACTGAGCTGCAGGACGATCGGTCTATGTACGCCACGCTGCGGAAGCTGGGAGTCTCCGCCCGCGAGATGGGGACTGTAATAGGGCGCCAGCTGCTGATCATGTTCTTTGTCCCGTTTGCTGTGGCCACAGCTCACACCCTGGTGGCGATGAAGGCGCTTGCCAACACCCTCGACTCCAACATCTGGCCGTACGCCCTAACAGTGCTGGCAATCTTTCTCCTAGTGCAGACTATCTACTACTTCATGGCCAAGCGTGTCTACATGCACGAGGTCCTCAAGACCGTTAGATAAACCCACACATCCCTCCGAGGGTCGGGAGTTGTGCTATGCACAACTC
>JBHORE010000058.1:0-26458 GCA_042408415.1 Thermobaculum sp. | reverse complement strand
TCTTGACCTACAACTTCTCCGCGGCTCTCAGCTTAGCGCTGCGACTTCTAGGATTTACCTTTACCTCTTCCCCAGACGGAACTATGGGCTTTCGAGTCAGCACTTTGATCTCAGGATGATGATTACAAGTGCACACCAGCTGCTCCGGCGGACATATACAACCTTTCGAACGCTCACGCATGAAATGCTTTACAATGCGATCCTCAAGCGAATGGAAGCTTATTACCACAAGTCTACCGCCGACCCTCAGAACACGAAGAGCACCAGCCAGCCCTTCCCTTAGAGCGTCCAATTCATCATTGACGGCTATCCTTAGAGCTTGGAAGGTTCTCGTGGCTGGGTGTATCCTCCCTCTTTTGCCTCTATAAACAGATTCCACTGCCTGCACTAATTGCTCGGTAGTAACAATAGGTTCGCGACTGGATTTTATAGCTCTGGCAATCTGTCTACTTTTGGGTTCTTCTCCGTACTCCCATATAATGCGAGCTAATTCCTGTTCAGAAGACTCTCTAATAATGTCCGCCGCGGTCTTACCACTGGTAGGGTCAAAACGCATATCCAATGGCTCATCCCTTCTAAAGGAGAAACCAGCAGCCCACGCATCTACCTGCATGGAAGATATACCTAGATCAAACAGCACACCATCACACGGGTTAAAATCGTGCTCGTTAGCAACCTGCTCAATGTACCTAAAATTCGTGTGCACCAGTACATATCTGCCAACAAACCTACCTAGCCTCCGCTGAGCTAACTCAATAGCCCTGGGATCCGCATCCAGCCCTAGCAGCCTCCCCGATGGTGAACTTCGCTCCAGGATTTTCTCCGCATGCCCGCCAGCACCTAATGTAGCATCGATATACTTACCATCAGGATGGATATCTAGCAGAGCTATGGACTCCTCGAGAAGCACACTAGTGTGCACCCTAAACACCTCACATCATCCCCAAATCCGCTAGGGTCTGGGCTATGTCTGCGGCATTTTCTTCGCTCTGGCGCTCCATTTCCTCCCATCGGGATTTGTCCCATATCTCTATGTATGTATCCATACCGGCAACCACTACCTCGGATGTAAGGCCAGCAGCCTCGCGAAGGTATTCAGGAATAAGTATTCTTCCCTGCTTATCAAGCTCAGTATCACAGGCCTGCGCAAATAGCACCCTTCGAATTATCCTCGCCTTCTGGTCAGTAACTGGGAATCTATTGAGAGCCTCAGTCAGCTTCTTCCACTCCGACATAGGATAAACCGTCAGACACGGCTCAAAACCTCTGGTGACAACAAAGCCTTCAGCCAGCCTAGCCCTGAACTTGGCCGGCATAGCCAATCGCCCCTTATCATCCAGCTTGTTGTCAAACCTTCCAAGAAACACTTCGTAGCTCCACCTGGGGGAAAGTTATCCACATTTCCACCCACTTATCCCCACTTTCAACCACATTTATCCACAGGTCACCATTATGGGGACAAAAAGGACAAGTTACAAGGCTCAAAAGCATCTATGTTATAATAGAACGTAGGTTCACAAAGGAGGCTGATAATGTTTCTTGTATGGTTTGATGATTCAAAAAAGGTTGCTACTGAAGAGAAGATAAAAAATGCGATCGAAAGATATGTAGAGAGGATGGGGCAGCATCCTAATGTTTGCCTAGTAAACAAGGCGGATGCTAATGTCAAGGTAGAGGGCATATCGATTCATGCAGTGGATTACGTGCGGCCCGGATACTACTGGGTAGGTATAGAAGATGAGACTCAACAAGCAGCATAAGTATCAAGAGGATATTTCCATTAACGGCTGACCGACAACTACTGGGTTTCCAGGTTCAACAAGCAACTTGGAAACCTTTCCATTTTTATGAGCTGCTATCTCGTTCTCCATCTTCATCGACTCTATGATACAAACTGGCTGGCCAGCGGACACCGTCTCACCCTCTGATACTAGCACTCGCAATAAATTACCTTGAATAGGGCTAACAAGAGTATCTTCGCCCGTTCTTCTGGCAAGTCCCGTACTCGCAGCGGCTCGTAATTTGTAGGAAGATGGTTTTGTCTTCTGTCTCTTGCTCTCTCCACTACTGTAGAGAATTACCTCGAATCTCCTGCCATCCACCTCCACTATCAGTGTCTCCCCGTTGTAAGAGTGAGAATCTGTAGATGGCGTAGACGGGGTAGAGCCGGCGAGACGGATTTCATCCATATGGTCCTGAACGAAGTGGGTACTTACTGGACCTTCAATGAATTCCTTCCTATTTACCATCCAACGATGAAAGTCCAATGTAGAGGGAACACCTTCGATTACGTATTCCATTAGCGCTCGACGGAGCCTATCAATAGCTTCTCGCCTATCCTTGCCCCAAACTATTAGCTTTGCAAGAAGAGAATCATAATCGGAAGCAAGCTCACAACCAGAGACAATCCCACTATCCACCCTAACCCATGGGCCAGCAGGCTCATGCAACTTACCTATTCGACCGCTTACTGGCATAAAGTCATGGGTTACATCTTCGGCATTGATCCGACATTGGATAGCGTGACCTAAAGGTGAGCTCGGGACATCAACAAGATATCCAGCTGCGGTCAGTATCTGCATAGCAACCAGGTCACAACCATAGACCATCTCGGTTACTGTATGCTCTACTTGCAAGCGGGTATTCATCTCCAGAAAGTAAAAATCACCGGATGGTGCCAACAGCATCTCTACCGTACCAGCGCTTTTATATCTAACAGCCTTGGCAAGATTGACAGCAGCTAATTCCATTGCTGCCCTGGTGGAGTCATCTATCAAAGGGGCTGGAGCCTCTTCTATAAGCTTCTGCCTTCTTCTCTGAGTGGAGCAGTCCCTCGTACCTATTGCGAAGACCTCCCCGTCGCACCTACCAAATATCTGTACTTCCACATGTCTTGGATGAGGGAGATACTTCTCTATATAGACATTAGAGCTACCGAAATAGCTTAGACCCTCACGCTGTGCAGTCTCTATAGCACCGGCTAACTCACTCAGAGCATTTACCGCTCTTAATCCCTTGCCCCCACCACCTCCCGCAGCTTTAATCACCACGGGAAGGCCGTGCTCAGCCACGAAACTTTCAGCTTCGCTAAGCTTTTCTAATGGGCCGTATCCAGGCAATATCGGCACTCCAGCCTCAGCAGCTAAGGATCTAGCTTGTAGCTTATCGCCCATCTTGAAAATAGCGTCATGAGAAGGCCCAATAAAGGTGATTCCAGCATCCTTGCAGGCCAAAGCGAAATCAGCGTTCTCAGAAAGGAAGCCATAACCTGGATGTATCGCATCGCAGCTAGATCTCTTTGCTATCTCGATAATCTTTTGAATATTCGTATAAGTTTCTGACGACGATCGTCCGTGTAAAGAGTAGGACTCATCCATCCAGTCTAAAAAGGGAGCCTCACGGTCCGAATCTGAATAAATACCCACCGTCTTGACACCTAGATCACGGCAGGTGCGTGCTATCCTAATAGCTACCTCACTCCTATTAGCTATCAGAATCTTTTTGAACATAACGTCTCGCTAACCTCTCAAAATAGTAGGTTCCCCTTCTAAGCCCAATAGCTTCTAACCTAGAAAAAGTTTGCCACGCACTTGTAGCTACATGCTCCTGGCTTGGTAGCTTAGCTTTTTCCATGGTCATCAGTGCAGCAAGAATTGCAACCATGTATTCTTGTGGAACATCTCTTGTCTTAAAGCGGAATGTTACCATGCTTTTTGCTCGGAGGTATCTCTCTCTTTGTTCTAAGCAGCCTCAAAGCATTGATTAGCATCTTTCTTGTATCTTTCGGATCTATGACATCATCCACATAGCCACGAGAGGCAGCATGATAGGGATCGGCAAACTGAGCCCTGTATTCATCAATAAGCTGTTGAGCAAGAGCTTCGGGATCTGTGGCCTCTGCTAAACGACGTCTATGCAGGATCCTTATAGCACCCTCGGGTCCCATGACTGCTATCTCTGCAGTAGGCCACGCTAGATTGATATCTGCCCTTATATGCTTGGAACACATAACGTCGTAAGCTCCACCGTAAGCTTTACGGGTTATAACCGTTAGCTTAGGAACAGTGGCTTCCGCGTAGGCATACAACAGCTTCGCGCCGTGACGAATTATACCCCCGTACTCCTGATTGGTACCCGGGAGGAATCCGGGCACATCTACGAACGTGACTAAGGGTATATTGAACGCATCACAGAACCTTACAAACCTAGCAGCCTTTTCAGAAGCATCTATATCTAATGTGCCAGCCAATACCTTAGGTTGATTACCCACTACCCCTACAGCAAATCCGCCAAGACGGGCGAAAGCTGTAACGATGTTCTGCGCCCACTCGGGTTGAACCTCAAGCATATAACCTTCATCGACAACGTCCCTTATAACGTCTCGCATATCATAGGGTTTATTAGGACTATCCGGTAATACTGATAGTGCCACCAAACATTCTCGTTCAGGAGAATCCTCAGTTTCATAGAATGGTGGATCTTCAAGGTTGTTTTGTGGCAGGAAGGTCAATAACCCTTTTACCTGCTCAAATACCGTTGGCTCGTCCGGTGCTATAAAGTGAGCCACACCACTCTTTGTACTATGGGTTGTTGCGCCTCCCAGCTCCTCAAAAGTCACATCCTCTCCTGTAACAGCTTTTATAACCTCTGGCCCAGTAATAAACATATAACTGGTGTTTTCAACCATGAATATGAAATCTGTTAATGCTGGAGAATATACAGCGCCTCCTGCACAAGGGCCGGCTATCACACTCAGCTGTGGGATAACACCACTTGCCTGCACATTACGCCAGAAGATCTCAGCATATCCCCCAAGAGCCACAACACCCTCTTGGATTCTGGCTCCTCCAGAATCGTTGATGCCTATCATGGGAGCTCCGACCTTCATTGCCAGATCCATTACCTTACAGATCTTTTCGGCAACCACCTCTCCAAGTGATCCACCGAAGACCGTGAAATCTTGGGAATATACAAATACCTGCCTGCCGCCTATAGTTCCGTAGCCCGTTATCACTGCATCTCCTAGCGGTTTCCTGTCACGAATCTCTTCGGTCCGGTGAGTTACAAAAGCATCGATTTCATGAAAGCTCCCATCGTCAAGCAACAGATCAAGCCTCTCCCAAGCTGTAAGCTTGCCTTTATCATGCTGCCTAGAGACATTCGATTCTCGTTGCTCCTGCAGCTGAGCTTTCATATCCTGCAGTTGTTTTATCCTAGAATCCAAGCTCACGATATACGCTCTCCTCATCTAATAAGGCGGATTATATTCGCCGAAGACAGACCTCAGAGCATCACATATCTCACCAACAGTTGCATAGGAAGCTACAGCTTTCTTAATAACTGGGAGAAGATTATCCTGAGATGCGGCGACTCTCCTGATCTCCGATAGAGCTTCCTCCACTTGAGAAGTATCTCTCCTATTCCTCAAATCTTTCAGCCGCTGCTTTTGCTTATACTCAAGCTCTTCATTCACCCTGAGAGTTTCCACTCTCTCCTCTTCATCGGTCTGAAATTTATTTACGCCTACCACAACACGTTCCTGGGACTCCATGGCCAACTGTCTAGCGTAGGCGGATTCATGTATCTGAGATTGCATCCACCCTGTCTCTATAGCACGGACTGCACCGCCTAGATTTTCAACTTCATCGAGCAGAGACCAAACTCGATTTTCTATCTCCTCCGTTAGGTGTTCCACAAAGTATGACCCCCCTAAGGGATCAACTACCGATGTGACACCTGTCTCATAAGCGAGTATCTGTTGTGTTCTAAGGGCCAATCTTGCAGATTCAGCTGTGGGGAGCGCTAGCGCCTCATCATAAGCATTAGTGTGCAAGCTCTGGGCACCTCCTAAAATAGCAGACATCGCCTGGTAGGCTACCCTTACTATGTTGTTAAGTGGTTGCTGAGCCGTAAGAGACGCACCACTTGTCTGGCAATGAAACCTCAGCTGCATAGATCTAGAGTTCTTTGCACCAAATCTTTCCTTAACTATCTTCGCCCAGACACGCCTGGCAGCCCTGAACTTCGCCACTTCTTCAAAAAAGTCGCTGTCAGCAACAAAGAAGAAGGACAATCTTGGAGCAAAATCATCTATCTTGAGCCCTGCCTCCAAGGCACGTTCACAGTATGCAATGGCATTAGCCAAGGTAAAAGCAACTTCTTGTACTGCTGTAGCCCCAGCCTCACGAATGTGATAGCCGCTTATGCTAATAGGATTCCACTTAGGTAAGTGTTGGCGACAATACGCAAAAGTGTCCGTTATAAGCCTCATAGATGGTTCTGGTGGGAATATATATGTCCCACGTGCCACGTATTCCTTCAAAATATCGTTCTGTATAGTGCCGGAGAGTTGTTCAGGAGATACCCCTTGCTTCTCAGCTACTATTTCGTACATGAGCAATAGTATGGCCGCTGGGGCATTTATGGTCATGGACGTACTGACCTTGTCCAGTGGTATACCGTCAAATAGCCTCTCCATATCCTCCAGCGAGGATATAGCTACTCCAACCTTACCAACCTCACCAGCAGCCAGGGGATGGTCAGAATCGTACCCCATCTGGGTGGGAAGGTCAAAAGCTACAGATAATCCTGTCTGACCATTGGACAGCAGATACTTGAAACGGGCGTTGGTTTCTTCAGCGCTACCGTACCCAGCATACTGCCTCATAGTCCATAACCGGGCTCTATACATCTCTGGATATATGCCGCGAGTATATGGATACTCTCCCGGCTTAGAATCGGGCGTGTATACCTGCTCATAAAAGCTTCTAAGCTCTATACCGGAAGCCGTCCTAAATTCCTTCTGGTAAGACAAGTCCTCACCTCCGCCCGTCAATTAGACTTATCGTCTACGTGCTGTACTAGCTCAATCAATATCCCATGAGTGGATTCAGGATGAATAAAAGCCACCAGGTGTCCGCCTATACCCTTTCTGGGTTTGCTATCTATTAGCCTATAACCTTCTGACTCCAGCCTGCCGAGTTCTAATTCTATGTCTTCTACTACATAAGCTACATGGTGAAATCCTTCTCCTCTTTTGTCGAGAAATCTAGCCACACCACTATCATCTACAGTTGGGGTAATTATCTCGAGCCTGCTATCTCCAACCTGCAACAGAATCACGAATACTCCTTGTTCTGGAATATCATTCCTCATGATCTCAGTTGCAGATAGCATATCTTTGTAATGCTGGGCTACCATTTCAGCATCTCTGGTGACAAGAGCCACATGGTCTATAGAATACTTACGGATCACTACTTGTTCCTTTCAAGGTAGTAATTGATTATCTTGGCTCCCACTTCAGGGGCAGGATCCGAGCCTGATTTTACACTATCAATGACTACAGCTATAGATATCTTCGAATTTGTATAGGGAGCAAAAGCAGTGAACCAAGAAATAGGCTTCATACCGTGCTTGGCCAACACCGTTGGAGGTGTTCCTACCATCACCCCAGCATCGATATTTCTAGACAGCAATCCTTGCGCCCGTAAATAGGACGCAGCACCGCTTTGTAGAGACTGCAGCATGGCTTGGCGTATTATATCTAGGTATTTGGATGAGACAATGTTCTTGCTACGGACTTCAGGGGCAAACTCCTTCACGGTTTTTCCTCTGGGATCCACAACCCTAAGGACTAGCCTCGGCTTATACAAAGTACCTTCGTTAGCCACAGAGGCCGTAGCAGCAGCTACCTGGATCGGCGTCACGAGAGTGTAACCTCTTCCCACCCCTGTACTTAGGGTATCGAATATGGTCCAAGGAGTGTCTGGATAATTCTTCTCCTTCCACTGAGCATCTGCCAGCAACCCGGAAGACTCTCCGCTTAGATCTATTCCCGTTCTCTGTCCAAAACCGAAAGCTCTAAGATACTTATTAACAGCATCTATACCTATTCCCTGGAAATTTACTGGCAGTTCCGCACCGGGAGGATAATACCTTAGTGGCCTGCCCATAATGTCGATTTGTCCCGAAGGGGCAGACACCAAGTAGAAGAAGACATCACAAGACTTGGAAAGAGCACCAATCACGTTCTCGCTTGTCACCTTGGAAGTGCTCCAGTCATAGACCCTCTGGCGTACTATACCGCTAGCACTGGTTACCACTGGGACATCTATATAACCACCGCACTGCAGCTTAGTGTCTGCTCTTATAGCCCCCTCTGCCAAGCCAGCTGCAGCAATATATGGCTTGAGTACCGAGCCAGGCATGTACATACCACTGATTGCTTTATCCAGTAGTGGGGCTCCAGGGTCCTGTTGTAACTTGTTGTATTCCTGATAGGATATACCACCTATAAAGGCGTTGTTATCATAGCTTGGGAAGCTAACCATGGACAGAACATCGCCGTTTTGAGGGTCTATAACTACCGCGGCCCCAGATCTAGCACCGCTTTGCCTGACAGCAGCGCTAATCTGCTCATATACAAACTTCTGAAGGTCAGAATCTATCGAGAGTACTACATTGTCGCCTGGGACAGGATTTGTTATATCACCCTCTCTAACTACCCTGTTAGTGCTGGTTACCTCAACTTCTTTGTGTCCTTCTACTCCTCTAAGATAAGGCTCCATGAGAAACTCGAGCGCAGCTCTACCTACGGTAGCATCTAGTCTGTAAGGCTCTTGACCAAACTTTTCTGCCAGTGATTGTAGGTAATCAAGCTGCTCAGCCAAAATCTTGCCTGTATAACCTATCAGGTTCGAAAATACTGGCCCCTGAGGGTAGTCCCTTGATGATGAGTACTCTACAGACACCCCAGGTAACAATACCCTCTGCGATTCTATAGATAGGGCTACATCACGAGGAACGCCCTCTGCGACTTCCACAGGTTGAAATGGAGGCACCCCGCTATGCTCAACTAGCCACTGTAACCTCAAGACCGCGTTGAAACCTTGTACACCTTCCAGGGACTTCCTAATAGATGCCAACCTGTCAGATGGTATATCCTCCAGTAGAACTTTAGGCGATTCATCTTTCTTTGAAGCTTTAATAACACCAGCAACGTCTTCTGGTGCCAACCCCAGTTTCTGAGCTACCAATCTAGACACAGCATCTATATTGTTGTTTGAGATCGTACTACCATTTACATAGACTACCGCACCAAGATGCAGCCAACTCTCAAGCCTACTTAGTACCTCTTGGTAATGCGACTCATCCTCAGGCATATCAGAAAGCGTTATATAAACCTTCCACTTTGGGACGTTATATACTAATTGCTTACCGTTTCGGTCATAGAAGAGCCCTCTCGGGGGTTCTATTGGGATCAACCTTATGGAATTATTTCTAGCCATCTCCCTATACTGGGGACCATCGACTACCTGTAGATACCAGAGCCTAACAGCTAGGATAGCGAAGGCTAAAACGATGAGCAGTTTGAATATTGTCCACCGTCTACCGGTATCCGGTGGAGGGCCATCTGGATCTTGACCGGTATGTAGCCATCCTTTGTAGAACAGCTTGGGATTGAGGCTCATATCGAAGATATCCTCTTCCTCTGACCGCCAACGCCTAACTTCTTTACTAGCAAGTATATTGGCGCAGATAGTAACGCATTTATTGCCATGGAAGGTAATAACCACCTAACCAAGAAATCAAACCAAAGATTACTCCATCCTGATATATAGCCCATAAGCACATTCGCAAAGCCATAAACTATCGTGGCTAGCACGACGCCTACGGGCGCGGCAAAAGGAGACCTGAGTAATAGCATGTGATAAACCACGTACATCACCATGGCGGCCAAGCTCAAAGATACGAAACCAGCTCCTACAGAAAATCCAGTGGACAAGTCACTTAGAAGGCTTACCAACGCAATCGTGATAACTGCCAAGTATGGGGTCTGCATTACTACTATCAATAGAGTGAGCACTAACCAAAGGTTGTTGAGCAAAAAAACAGGAAAAATAGGAATAAGGACAGAGTGTATGACTATAAACGACAGCAAGGCCAATAAGAGCAGTCCTAATGATCTCATAAAAAGCACTTACCTTGGTCTGGCAGCTGCAATATCGTGAGCAAGAACCTCAAAGGTATCATCCAGTTTACTTAGATCTATTTTGCCATACCTCCTGCTCAGAGCCAGGCCAAGGATATGGTCTGTAAGTACGTGGTTCTTAGGGAGTATAGGACCATGCATATAGGTACCGAACACAGTTCCGGATACCACCCCTTCTGTGCCATCCTTGCCGTTATTACCCTTACCCTTTAAAACCTCACCAAGAGGTTTAGCTCCTTCACCCAGATAGGTCAATCCACTATGATTTTCAAACCCCACAATTTTTCCATAAGGTGAATCGACGATAACATTGCCTATAAATCTCTCGTTACCAGCGATTGTGTAAGAGTTTATTAGCCCAACACCCTCGATCCGAGGGGCATTCCAAGGCTGATAATATAATCCGAGCAGTTGGTATCCTCCACAAACTGCTAGCACAACTGCACCGTAATCTACCGCCGCCCTTAGCCTCTCACCGTTTAACTTTTGAAGATCACGAGCCGCTACATATTGTTCCTTGTCCTGCCCACCACCAAACACGAATACATCAAAATAATCAGGATCTATAGGGTCGCCTGGATTTATAATCTTGACAATGGGGTCTATTCCCCTCCACTGAGCACGTTTTGCCAACGCAATAACATTACCTCTATCCCCATAGATGTTCATTAGACCACCATAAAGAAAGCAGATCCTTAGCTCCATATTCAATCCTCCCAATAAGGATCAACCCACCCTCGGGAGGACATTATCTTCCTGAGGTCCAACATGGCAGTGTAGGTAGGCATCACCCTAAGCTCCCCTCCCGAAGAGGTCAGACTAAGCGACTTATCCAGAGCATCCTCTAAACGTTTTACCAATCGAATATTGGAGGGGTCTACACCAGCGTACTTTAGGCGCAGGGCCATATCTGCACCACGAATCCCACTGACTACGAAAGGACTATTTCTGGAAGCCAGCATCTCAAAATCAGCATCCCATAACCAAGATACGTCTCTACCATCTGCAAAGTTGTCATTTATCGCAATCAATATTGGATCATCTGAATCATCGTAAGAGAACATTCTAAGGACCTCGTTACAGCCCACCGGATTCTTGATCAATGCAAGCACTATTTGTTTGTCCCCTACTTTGACTCTCTCGAACCTACCAAATGCTGCTTCAAAGGAGCGTATTGTTTGCTCAACCAAAGATACCTCTACACCTGCTTCCATAACGAGTGAACACGCTGCCAGTGCATTGTAGACGTTGTATAAACCTGGAAGAGGCAGATCAAGATGCAAGACAGATTGAGAATGGTGCAACTCAAAAGTTACGCTTCTTACACCGTTGAACTTTATTCCTCTCGCCTCATAATCTAGGGCAGGCCTGCTAAAACCACAATTGAGGCAACAGTAATTGCCCATATGGGACACATATACAGAGGAATATAGTAAACTTCCACCACAGTCAGGACAAAATACTGCATCCGCCGCATGCGGTAGATCGCGCATTGCTACGTCATTGTCATTGAGACCATAGTAGACAACTTTGCAGTTTACTTGACGGGCAATCGATACAAGCGAAGGATCGTCAGCATTGACTATAAGTGTAACTTCGCTTGGTAGCTTGGATATAGCTTCGACCCAACGCTTACGCACTGTATCGATCTCACCATACCTATCAAGCTGATCGCGGAATAAGTTAGTGAGCAGAATAGACCTCGGTCTCAGGCAGGAGAGGACTCCAGGCAGAGAAGCTTCATCTACCTCAAACACAGCCAAATCTGCGGCAGGCATCCCCGAAATACTGGAATTGTCCACTAAGGAAGAAGCTATCCCTCTGACTAGATTGCTCCCAGACCTATTATGTAGAACCTTATAGCCATCCGTCTCAAAGCATTCGGCAATTATTCTACTGGTTGTAGTTTTGCCATTCGTACCGCTAACTAAGAAAACGCCATTCTCTAAACGACTCGATACAAAGCCAACGACATCAGGATATATCCTTTGTGCCACCAGGCCAGGTAAAGCTGTACCACCACCTCTACCAGAGGCACGAATCAACCTGCCGGCAAGCTTAGCGCTAAGTATGGCTACAGATAGCCTCAAATCCAAATGCCTGTCTCCCTAGAGATTACGTATTGACCACTACGAGCACGCGATCAACCGATCGCACGTCTACCGCAGGTATAACTTCCGCTACTTGCTCTAACCCTGAGTCAGAGCTTTTGACTGACTTTACCTGCCCTATCAAAAGGCCACTAGGAACTACCCCCCCTAGATGCCCCGTAACTACCCAATCACCCGCCTTTACTCTCGGCTGACCATCAGGCATCTTACCAACTTCGATATACCTTAGCTCCAATAGTCCTCCTCTCTGCCACCTACCCTCTAGAACGCCATCAGCTTGGGTTCTAGCTATCTCAGCGCTTACAGAACTATCTATATCCGTGATCAAAAGTACTTGAGATCGATGCTGTTCTACATTCATGATCTGACCAACAAGAGCTCCTCCAGGGTGCACAACAGCTTGCCCCACTCGTACACCATCGGCAGAGCCCTTGTCAATAACAAGATATTGATGCATAGCCGTTGGATCACGAGCTATGACCATGGCATTTAGCATCTTTAGATCTGTCCTAGCTCGAGCAAATCCAAGTTGTTGCTTCAGCTCCTCGTTTTCCTTCTGAAGGCCCTGCAGCTTAGCATTCTCGGCTTGGAGTCGCAGTATCTCCTGCTGTAGCCTTCTGTTCTCCTGTTCGAGCCTTCCAGCAGAGATGATAGAGGTACTAAAGTCATCTACAAAATAGCCAACAGAGGATACTGCCCTTTGAACAGGGACTATGATCGTATCAGCAAGATCTATAATAGGGGAAGTAAGTCTAGGGCCACTGGCCAAAATCAGAGTCAGACCAACTATAGCAAGCAAGGCAAGCGCTGTTACACCCTTGCGAGCATCAGTCATACTACCCCCTCTCTTTTACTGAGAGACAGCGGCACGACGCATCTGCTGACCAGCCCTTAAAGCATTTTGGTATTCCATCAAGCTTTCAACCACCTTACCAGTTCCTCGGGCTACACATGTAAGTGGATCGTCAGCTATACGTACAGGCATCTGTGTCTCAGCGGCTATCCTCTTATCGAGCCCGAGAAGTAGGGCTCCTCCACCAGCCAAAGTTATCCCATGCTCCATAATGTCAGCTATGAGCTCTGGAGGTGTCTCCTCGACCGCTAACTTGACAAGCTCAACAATCTCATCCACTGGGCCCTTTATAGCTTCCCTAAGATCTATACTAGAAACCTCCACGGCCTTTGGTAGACCAGTAAGTATATCTCTGCCTCTAAGAGTAACCCTACGCTCTTCCTCCAAAGGATAAGCTGAACCAGCAACAATCTTGGCAGCCTCAGCCATTCTCTCACCAATTAGAAGATTACACTCATGACGGGCAAACTGTATGATAGCTTCATCGATCTCATCTCCGCCCACTCTTATAGAGTGGTTGATGACAATCCCTCCCAACGAGATGACGGCTATCTCAGTAGTTCCTCCACCTATGTCCACCACCATGCTACCAGTGGGCTCGTTTACAGGAAGGCCGGCACCAATTCCAGCAGCCATAGGTTCCTCGATTGTATAGGCCTCTCTAGCACCAGCAGCGATGGCGGCATCTTTAGCGGCCCTCTTCTCAACTTCCGTGACACCACTAGGTATCCCGATCACTACTCTTGGTCTTGATGGATAGATGCTGCCATTGTGTACCCTTTCAATGAAGTACCTGAGCATCTTCTCGACGATATCAATATCAGCAATGACACCATCCTTGAGCGGTCGTACAGCAACTATATTTGCTGGCGTCTTGCCTACCATTGCCTTGGCTTCAGCCCCTACAGCAAGCACCTCTCGTGTCTTTTTATCTATAGCTACCACAGAGGGCTCGGAAATCACTATCCCTCTACCTCTTACGTGAACCAAAGTATTTGCAGTTCCTAGATCTATGCCAAGATCTCTACTGAATAATCCGAATAGTGCGTTTATAGGAGACCTCATATTACTCCCATCATCGTTCTCATAGTTGTAGTACTAATATTAGTTATAAGCAAAAGTAATAATCAGAGTAAATTCAATAAATCAATCCGCGGCAATTGTAGCATAGTGTTATGGCCCAAAATAACGTCAAAAATTGTCACTCAATGAGGGTATGACTTACCCCTTGATAGGTTGGAAGAATCTCTGTTATCCTCAACGCAGCATGAGCACAGATAGTTACACTAGTTTCACCCTTAAGGAAACCCCGGAGACTGATAGACCTAGAGAAAGACTAAAGGCTCTAGGACCGTCCTATCTCAGTGATGCTGAACTTTTAGCCATAATACTCAGGGTGGGAATAAAGGGAGAAAACGTCATCGACCTTGCCAGGAGGCTACTAGCTCAGAACCAGGGCATCACCGGGCTAGCTTCGATTGACTTTAACTCTCTAGCTTCTCAGCGGGGAGTAGGGGAAGCTAAGGCCTGTCAGATCAAGGCAGCATTAGAGCTGGGAAGGCGTTATCTAAGGGAAATGCCCGAGCAGAGAAGAAGAATAACTTCGCCAGAAGACATAGCAGACCTGCTCATGTTAGAGATGGGGCATCTTGAACAGGAACATCTGAGAGTAGTGCAACTAAATACCAAGAATCAAATATTAGCTATAACCGAGGTCTACAAAGGAGGCTTGAATTCGGCGCTAATAAGACCAGCAGACGTGTTTAAACCTGCGGTACGCAACAACGCTGCGAGTATTATTCTAACTCACAACCATCCATCAGGAGATCCAACTCCCAGCTTCGAGGACGTAAGGACAACTGAATCACTAATCGAGGCAGGTAAGCTGCTGGACATAGAAGTGCTTGATCACATAGTCGTAGGCCGTAACAGCTACACATCTATGAGGAGAGGGCATCTAGGATTCAGGTAAAGCAACTTACCTGTCACCTAAACCAAAGGTACAAGAACTAGGGAACAGTCACAGGAGTAGATTTGAGGATGTTTGATGGCTTAAGCTGAGGCGCGTATTGGCGGACAAAATCCATAAAATCTTCTGCCGCTGGCGTATAGTAACGAGCTGGATTAGTCACCATGACGTAATCTCGTCTAATATCAAGATCAACTATTTCTATCTGCCTTAGGTGCCCAGCTGCCACCTCTCTGAGTACGCTCCACTGACTCACCATAGCCACACCAAGTCCAGCTTCAACGGCCTTCTTGATGTCCTCTGTACCAGCCATTTCCATCGCTATACGCAGATTGACCCCTTTGTGCCTGAGACGGCTCTCAATAAGCCTCCGAGTAGTGGAACCATAACGAGCTATTATAAAGCGTTCATTTGCAAGATCCTGCGCTCTTATCTGCTGTCTACTAGAAAGCGGGTGGTGAGGAGAGGTTATAAGTACCACGCGGTCTGGAAGTATGGGTTCAGCTTTGAGCTTTTTATCAGTTATTGGTCCCCCAACTATGGCCAGATCAAGCAACCTATTGGCAAGAGCTGCCAACAGGTTCTCAGTCCCTTCGATACGAAATATGATCTCAGTTTCTGGGTGATCCTTGCGATACGCTGCTATTAAGGGTGGGGTTATATACATGCCGCCGGTAGTATTAGCTCCTACAACGAACCTACCCTTGACACCTGCCTTTATACCGGCAAGTGCATGCTGCGCTTCTTCCTCTATATGGAGCATAGATTGAGCGTAACGATAGAGCACTTCCCCTGCATAGGTGGGCACAATCTTTCCGTCCACCCGCTCCACCACTGGTACACCGCAGGCAGTCTCAAGGGCCTTGATCTGTTGGCTAACGGCAGGCTGGCTCAAATGCAGTTGCTCAGCAGCTGCAGTATAAGAACCTCGATTGATAAGTGCAACCAAGACACGCAACTGATTCAGATTCATAATTAGCTCTCCCAAGGCAACAACCCTGGAATCAATTCTACTACGAGACGTCTATTCTCAAGGTCCACATCCTTCACTACGTCCTTAATGGCCGGTATGAGAATCTCTCCCCTTGGATTATCCACAACAAATACATCATTAGCCTCTCGGACCAAAATCTCGCGTAACGTACCCAGGGGCTCTCCTGATGTAGAAACCACTTCCATACCTTGGAGATCAAAATGATAAAAGGTATCTTCTGGCAAGGGCATGACCTGTTCTTTCGGAATATACAGGTACATACCAGAGAGAGCTTTAGCCTGTTCGGGTGATTCCATACCCTCGAATCGGACAAGCACAAACTTAGGCAGCACACGTACTGATACCACCTTGTGCAGCGCGTCTCCAACATACACCTGTCTAAGCTGTTTGAATCTCTCAGGATTGTCAGTTATAGGTTCAACTTTAACTTCTCCCCTCACTCCATGGGGTGAGAGGATTCGGCCAACTATCACGTAGTTATCAGGTGGATGTGGACGTCTCCTAAGCCTTGCCAGACTCACGTATTTCTAACTCTGCCTTTATACCCTCGCGGGTAGCAGCAATGGATACAAGAGTGCGTATAGCCTTAGCAACCCTACCGTTGCGACCTATTACCCTACCCATGTCATTAGGATCCAGGAAGAGTGTATAAGTTACTCCCCTGGGCTTAGAAGTTTTAGTGACCTGAACCATATCAGGATTATCAGCCAAAGACTTGGCTACATACTCTACAAGCTCCTCTATCACTCTAGCTATTCACCTGCCTGTTGCTCTGATTGTTCTGAATCAGAAGATTCCCTAGAAGGTAGAATACCCTGGCGACGCATCAGCTTCTTCACGATGACGGTAGGTTGAGCACCTCTAGATAACCAAAGCTTGGCTTTCTCTTCGTCAATCACGATGGTCGTAGGTTCGGTAAGCGGGTTGTAGTAGCCAATAGACTCTATGAACCTACCATCACGTGGTGATCTGGCATCAGCAACAACTATTCTATAAAATGGCTTCTTTTTTGCACCCATACGGCGAAGCCTTATTCTAACCAATTCAACCCTCCGAATTTAAGATTATAATTCTCGAACAGCAGTGATTATAACCAACAGTTTTATGTCACAGCAAGGATACTTATCTCAATTTGAGATACTTAGTAATGTTCTGCTAAAATGCATGAGTTTGGAAGACAGATAAAATTAAGCTCCAAAGAGGAGAAATATGACTCAGGAGAATCTTACTATAAAGGCCTCTAAGAGAGAGCTTGTAGGTCGCAGCTTGAATACACTTCGCAAGCAAGGCTTGGTGCCTGCTATAGTCTATGGATACGGAGTAGATCCAACTCCAGTCCAGGTCAATGCTAGGGAGTTTGAACACACCCTCAAGAGAGCAGGCAGGACTTCACTAATTGATCTGCAAATTGATGACTCAAAGACCGTAAAAGTATTCATCCAGGATGTACAGATCCACCCAGTCAAGCTTAACATCCTCCACGCTGACTTCCATGCTGTCAACTTGGAGGAGGAGATCGAGACCGAGGTACCGATACTATTAGTTGGTGAACCAGCTGCCGTACGCAATAACATTGGAGTTATACAGAGAGGTTTGGAGACACTTACCGTTAGGGCAAAACCTGCGGATATACCTCATGAAATAGAGGTAAATGTAGAGGATCTAGCAGAAATAGATCAGACCATATATGTGGCCGACATTAAACCCTCTGGAAACTACAAGATAACATCAGACCCAGAGGAAATGGTAGTGAAGATAGTACCAGTGCAGCTGGAGCCTGAAGAGGTAGCCGAAGAAGCCGAGGAAGAAGAACAGGAAGAGGAATAGCCTGTTAATCATTGTCTATCAAGATGAAACAAAGACCCGGGATTGACCGGGTCTTTGTTTCATCTATTTAGAGGTCTTACCGGCACCTTAATAACTTGACCAGCCCTTATGGTATTAGGGTTGTCTATGCCATTTAAGGCAGCTAGCTCCTCTACGGTTAGTCCATAGCGGCTAGCTATCTCTGTAAGAGTCTCACCGGATTTAACGACGTATTCTTTAGTGGCGATCCGAAGCGGGGTGGGCGTTGCCCCCGCACCTTCAGGAGTGGAGACGGAAATCACTACCACAGGAGTAGAATTAGGAGGCACAGATACCTGCAGCTCGGAACAAGCTGCAGCAAAAGCAAATAAAAATATAGCCACTAACTGGGAGAGCTTGACCCAATTCATTGCTGAGCATTCTACCAAGGCATCAACGAGATTGTCCAAGGTGCATGGGTTGACAATATAATATCAGCGGGCTAAACTTCCGCTGTGCTCAAGATAACTCCGATCGTGATCCTAGGACCAAAATCACCGATAAGAGATAGTTGTGTACAGGCACTAAGCAAGCATGGAATTAGACCTGAGATATTAGATAGCCTGTATCCCTTAGAGAATTGTTTTCCTGATAAAGGATTGATAGTTGCCACTTCAAAGAATGAGCAATATCAACACTTACTTAGCTACTGTAAAGAACTGGGGGCATCTTTTCCTATTATTGCCATCATAGATAGCGATGACCCCGAGATCAGAGTAACCCTCTTAGAGACTGGAGCTGATGACGTCCTGCCTGCAGATAAGATTAGATCACAGTTGGTTCCCAGGATCAAGGCGGTGTTGAGAAGGTACGGTCTCGTATCCTGGGACTCACAATGTGCACGTATAACAGTAGGTAGTATTACCCTCAATACCCAAAGCCATAAAGTGACCGTTAAGGGTAGGGATATCAATTTGTCTCCTACAGAGTGTAAGATACTCCAAAAACTGATGTTGCACGCTGATAGGATAGTCCCTCACGCAGATATCATATCCACTGTGTGGGGTGAGGACTATAATGGCAATTCGGAGAAGCTAAGAGTCTATATTAGGCAAATAAGACAGAAGCTGTGCGCGCAAGACCCTACCATCGAGATAATTAATCACCCTGGCATAGGATATATGCTCTCAGTAAATCCTACCGGCTGACGCTGGATTCCTGCGGTCTTCCTAAGCAACGAGACGATTTCTCCTTGTTGATTATCTCCACTATTTCCCGTACTACCGACTCAACATCATTATCACGATTTAACACCACATAGTCGAATTCATCTGCAGCTTTCAATTCCTCTAGAGCTGCCTCCTCCCTGGCACGTAGCTTCTCCGGGGTCTCTGTTTTCCTAGCTCTTAGATGGTATTTCAGCCACTCTATACTTGGCGGTGCTAGAAATAGCAGTAAAGCTTCAGGAAAATCCTTGCGTACAGAACGTGCACCCTGGACATCAAGCTTAAGAAGTACGTCCCTGCCTTCTTTCAGCGCCCTGATAACCGGCGACTTGGGAGATCCATACCAGTTACCATATACGTTGGCGTACTCTAGAAATTCTCCCTGTTCTATCTTCTTCTTGAACTCCTCTACGGATAAAAAGTAATAATGATAACCATCTATCTCTCCAGGCCTTTTGGGCCTGGTAGTAGCAGTAATGGCATAATGCATAGGGATCTGCATTTCCCGCATCTTCTGCAGGACAGTATCTTTGCCCACCCCGGATGGGCCAGATAGCACTACCAAAAGTGGTTTGTTACATGGGAGGTTAGAATCCAATTCAAATACCCTCCTGAATGTAGATAACACAAGAGAATATGGAGTAAACCTTATGTATTTTGATGCTCTAACAACAGCAGCTATAAGTGACGAACTGGAAGAGACGATCATCGGAGGCTTTATACAAAAGCTTTATATCCCAAACGAGGGAAGCTTAGCTTTCGAAGTTTATAACCACAGGGAAAGACTCTACCTATTTATCAGCATAGAAGCCTCTCATCCTAGGATAACGTTGCTCCCTGAAAAACCTCCCCATAACCCACTGCTCGTCACCCCTATAGCCCTTTTATTGAGAAAACATGCCCTAGGGGCACGTATAGAAGAAATCTTCCAGCCCGCCGCAGAAAGAGTTATTGGATTGAGTATAGCGAAAAGATCTCCCGAACTCAACTCTAAGCACTGGCTTTATGCTGAGCTGATGGGACGACATAGCAATCTAATAATGTTAGATGAGAACCGCACGACTATAGTGGAAAGCCTTAAGAGGGTGACCTCAGATATGAGCAAGGTCAGGGTCGTACTACCTAAGTACCCTTACATCCCTCCTCCAGCAAGAGCTGGCATCCATCCAAACGACCTAACCGGAGACAAGCTAGAAGACATATTCAAATCAGCCGAAGACGAAGCTCCTCTTTGGCAATTGTTGGTTGCAAAGGTAGTAGGGATCAGTCCACTACTAGGTAAAGAAATAGCTTATCGAAGCACAGGCGATGTGGAAGTCAAAGTCAGCCAGATTAAGGATATTCACGCAGTAATCCAAGTGGTACAGGACATGGTATCACTATGGAGGACCCGCAACTGGGAGCCTTGCATAGCTGTAAGCAACGACAAAGTCCTCGCATATGCTCCATATCGCATGTTCCATCTTGCTGAGAAGGCCGAGATACGTGTACTAAGCAGTATGAGTGAAGCGATTAATGCCTATCAGCAGGCCCCAGCTAGAAAGGAATCCACTGGAGTAGCTAAGACAAAACTAATAGATGATCTACAGGAACTGTTGGCTAGAGCTGGGCAGAAGGTTCGCTCCCTACAAGAACAAGAATCAAATTTAGCCTCTATGGAGAAGCTAAGGGAAGAGGGAGAAGCTATATTGTCGCATCTCTATGAGATACAGCCAGGACAGACAGAACTTGTTGTTGGAAACCAAGTGATCAAATTAGATCCAATGCTTCCTCCTTCGGAAAACGCTCAAAAGAGATTTGAGGAATATAAAAGGCGAAAAAGAGCTCTCCAAGAAATACCTAAGTTAATCGAACAAGCAAAAATGGAGGTTTCTACACTGGAGGAGGCCTTGGCATTCGCTCAAATGTCAGAAACAGATGCCGAAGCTTCTCAGCTACGAAAGGAGCTAGAGAGGTCGGGGATTCTCAGTGGGCATCGAGCGGAAAGCAAACAGAGTAAGAAACCCCCAAGCATTTCTAAGATAATGAGCTTCTCTCCTCTTCCTGGTGTAAAGATTATGGTGGGTAGATCATCAGACCAAAACAATCACCTTCTCGAGCAAGCCAAACCGGATGATTGGTGGTTTCACGCCAGGAACCTACCAGTCTCACATGTGATTGTAAGAAGCAGTACCCATAATCTAGATAAATCTACAATTGAGATCGCCGCTAAAACCGCTGCCTACTACAGCAGTGCAAGGAATTCTAGCTCAGTTGAGGTGGTGTATTGCCCTGTGAGGTACGTTCGTAAAATAAAGGGTGCAGGGCCAGGACAAGTTACTTACAGGAATGAGAAAAGCATAAACGTGAAGCCCGAAAAACCTACGGCCTAAGCCCGGACTTACCAGATCCTTCCCATAAGTATACCGAGTTCATAAAGCAGATACATGGGAGTAGCTACTATCATCATATTCATAGGATCAGGAGTAGGGGTGATTATAGCAGCCGCAATCAAAATTACTACGAAAGCGTATTTTCTTAATTTGGTAAGCCTCTGAACGGAAACTATATTGGCTTTGATAAGCACATAAACTATTACAGGGGTTTCAAAGCTAAGCCCGACCCATAACAACAAGTTACTCACGAAGCCTATATAGTCTGCAAAGCGAGGCATAGTAGCGATATCTTCTGAACCAAATCCTAACAAGAAGCGCAGGGCCGTAGGTAGCACTATAAAATAGCCAAATATAACGCCTGTAACAAACAGCAGCGTAACGAAAGGTAGAGCACGCAATACAAACCTTCGTTCTCTCTTAGTTAGACCAGGGCTAATAAAGGCAATAAGTTGATACACTATCAGCGGCATAGCGATAGCTATCCCACCAATGAAGGCTACCTTCATGTAGGTGGTGAACTTTTCCGTAATGCCAGTAGCCAGCGGAGTATGAGGCTTAATTAACTCTAGTAAGGCTTGTACTATATGCTGGACAAAGAGGAAGCTAATAGCCATACCCACAACTACACCCAAGCCAGCCCTAATCAACCTCGACCGGAGCTCAGCCAGATGCTCGGTTAGGGTCATTTCAGGCCCTTCGTATTCTTCCTCTTCACCCTGATTGTCTGGGATGTACATGTCCTGGTCTGTCTTCATACTATGAGTTTACACCAAAAATTTGGAGCGCCATAGCCCCAACACGTTAGAGCTATGGCGCTCCAAGTATCATAGACCTTTCCTATGACTTACTGCCAGCATGCTGCTCGATGTAATTAAGAGCATCCTGGACAGTTACAATCTTCTCGGCATCCTCATCAGGTATGCTGATCCCGAATTCATCTTCCAGCGCCATAACAAGCTCAACGACTTCAAGAGAATCAGCATTTAGGTCCTCTACAAAGGAGGCTTCTGGTGTAATTTGATCCTCGGGTACATGAAGCCTATCTGCGACCATTGCCTTTAGCTTTGCGTAGGTTTCCTCTTGCACGACATCCCTCCATGATTTTGATTTGAAGACTTTGATTTTAGATAAAAACTACTTATCACGAATAATAATGTCATTCTCTCACAGGTGCAATCCCTCCGCTTGAAGATTCTATAGCATCAGCTATAGCTCCTAGAACTCCATTGACGAATTTAGGTGATGCCTCTGCCCCATACTCTTTAGCAAGCTCAACAGCTTCATTGATAGCTGCAGCTATAGGGACATCATTCCTCCTGAGCATCTCGTGCACAGCTATACGTAATATGTTCCTGTCAACTTTTGCCATCTGATCTATAGTCCACGTAGGGGTAAATCTGGTAATCAGGCTATCGTATTCTCTACGATTCTGCCATACGCCTATAGCCAAATCTGAGGCATAAGCATGTACTTGCTCAGGTATGTTTTCTTCGGTTCGTCTGCGCTGGAGAATCTCGTAGGGCTGCTTACGTGTAGTCTCAGCTTCATATAGCACTTGCATGGCAAGTGCTCTGGCTTGGTGTCGTTGTTGTATAAACTCTTCTCTTCGAGAATCCATTCCCTCAGTTATCTCTCAGAAGGGACCTTATTACTAAACATCTCTTCAACGAATTTAGTATGCACGTTTCCCTCCCTGAAATCCGTACGATCTATCGCCTCTCTGTGAAATTCTATACTGGTCTGGACACCAGTTATCACGAACTCGTCCAGAGCCCTTAGCATGCGGGCAATAGCTTCATCCCGGTCATCTCCCCAAGCAAGAACCTTAGCCAGTAGGGAGTCATAGTAGGTCGGGACTCTATAGCCGCAATAAAGATGAGAATCCACCCTTATCCCCGGTCCCCCAGGAGGTATATACAAATCTATTACACCGGCTTGAGGGGCAAAATCTTTGTAAGGATCCTCAGCCACTATTCTAGACTCGATACAATGACCTCGAAACTCAACATCTTTTTGATCAAAGCTAAGCGGCTCCCCAGCGGCCAGCCTTATCTGCCATTTAACCAGATCTATACCAGTTACCATCTCGGTAACTGGGTGCTCTACCTGTATGCGGGTGTTTACCTCAATGAAATAAAACTTCTCTTGCTGGTCAACTAGGAACTCAAATGTACCAACATTATGGAAGCGAATGTGCTTAGCGCCCCTGATAGCCGCCTTATGTATAGCTTCTCTAGTGCGATTAGACAGGTTGGGAGCCGGAGACTCCTCTATGAGTTTTTGATGGCGGCGCTGAACTGAACAGTCTCTCTCGCCAAGATGAAGCACTTTCCCGTACTTATCGGCGATTATTTGCACCTCTACATGCCGAGGTTTGTCAAGGTATTTCTCGATATATAGACGTCCATCCTTGAAAGCAGCGTCGGCTTCACTGCTAGCTATTTCGAAAGTTGAGGCGAGTTCTTCGGGAGTATGCACAACCCTCATGCCCCGGCCTCCGCCTCCAGCCACCGCTTTGAGAAGTACTGGATAACCTATGTCTCTCGCAATCCGAGCTGCCCTTTCGAGATTAGAAACAGGCTCTTCCGTTCCGGGAATTATCGGTACCCCTGCCTCTTTCATAGCCTGGCGAGCCATTGCCTTGTCGCTCATCTGCTCGATGGCGTGTCTAGGCGGCCCTATAAAGGTGATACCTATACGCTCGCATATCTCACAAAGATATGTATTCTCTGATAGGAAACCATATCCCGGATGTATAGCATCACAACCAGTAATCAACGCTGCACTAACAATAGATGGGATATTTAGATAAGATTTGGAGCTGGGCGCAGGACCAACACAGACCGACTCGTCAGCAAGTCGTACGGCCAGGGAATCTCTATCTGCTTCAGAGTAAGCAACTACAGACCTTATACCTAATTCTCGACATGCCCTGACTACACGTACTGCTATCTCACCCCTGTTAGCTATCAGGATCTTCTTAAACATGTCTATCCATTCCCCAGAACCGATTTTATTAGATCCTCCGAAGCTATAACTTCGGCTTCACGTATAATCTTCCGGTTAAGTCCAGTCAATACTTTTCCTGGGCCGATCTCCACGAATTTACGAACACCATTTTCCCAAATCTTGGTGATAGACTTGTGCCATACCACTGGCGAGGAGAGTTGCCTCTTGAGCTCGGAACGAACATCCTCTGCAGTCAGCAACAACTCGGCCGTGGAATTGGCCACTACAGGTACCTGAGGAGCACTGAGATCAACAGAGTCTATATGAGGGGCAAACTCTTCCGCAGCAGGTTTCATAAGGTAGGAGTGAAACGCACCGCTCACTGGAAGGGGAATTACCCTTCGAGCGCCCAATGAAGGCAGAATCTCTACAAGCTTATCAATAGCCTCTGCGGGGCCTGATATCACCAATTGATCAGGGCTATTGTAGTTGGCTACATCAACACCATATTCCTTGGATATCTCAGAAAGTTTATCCTCGTCCATAGCAATAACTGCAGCCATCTTGCCAGCAGTAATGCGACCGTAACGAGCCATGATCTCGCCTCTTGTACGCACAAGCCTAACCGCATCCGTAAAAGTTAGGCTACCTGCAATGAGAAGCGCGCTGTACTCGCCTAGACTATGCCCAGCTAGGAAACTTGGATTTTCAATCAGATTAAGGTCAGACAGGATCTTGTACATTACATAGCTGCTGACGAGGATAGCAGGCTGGGCATTCTCCGTCTGCGTTAATCGATCGGCCGGCCCCTCGAAGGCAAGTGATCGCAGACTAAATCCCAAGATATCGTCTGCTTCCTGCCAAATGCGACGAACCTCAGGATATGCCTCATATAGATCTAATCCCATACCTACATATTGAGATCCCTGGCCGGGAAAGAGGAAAGCACATATCGAATGATTAGATTGCATACGGGCCTTCAACCCTCTCAGATATGTGAGATTCTACATCTATCCATCTAACCACTGCAGCTCCCCAAGTAAGACCACCCCCGAAGGCTACGAATAACAGATTATCTCCTGGGGATACCTCTTCTGTCTCGAGGAACTCACATAAAGCTATAGGAACAGATGCTGCCGAAGTATTGCCATATCTATCGACATTTACAAACACCTTTTCCCAAGGTATACCCAGAGCTTCCTGGGTTGCCTTAATGATCCTTATGTTAGCTTGATGCGGGATGACCTTCCGTATATCTTCTGGAGTTAGACCTGCCTTATCTATGGCTTGCTTCGCAGTCTGCCCCATTGATCTGACCGCGAATTTGAATACCTCGTTCCCCTTCATCCTGATACAATGCTCGCCATTGGCAAGAGTATCGGGATTAGCTGGCTTAGCCGATCCTCCACCTTCTATAGTAAGAAGCCTTCCCACATCTCCTTGAGCGCCTAAAACTGAGCTTACTAGACCACCCTCCTGATCGGTCGCCTCGAGCAGCACAGCACCAGCACCATCGCCAAACAGGATACAAGTGTTACGATCCTGCCAATTGACGAACCTACTCAGAGTCTCGGCGGCAACTATCAACACTCTATCATATGTGCCTGACATTATGAACTGAGAGGCTGTCACCAATGCGTAGACGAATCCCGAGCAAGCCGCATTGATGTCGAAGGCAGCCGCGTTTACAGCCCCTAATTCATGCTGTATTAGGCATGCTGTGGCGGGGATTAGATGATCTGGAGTACAGGTGGCACATAGTATGAGGTCCAGATCTATTGCTGCAAGATGAGCCTTATCCAAGGCTCTTTGTGCAGCTATTACCCCCATGCTTGAAGTAGTCTGATCACTGTTGGCTATCCTGCGCTCAACTATGCCAGTACGAGTCCTTATCCACTCATCGCTAGTATCGACCATCTTCTCAAGGTCGTAATTAGTGAGGACCTTTTCTGGCACGCAGAAGCCCCAGCCTGTTATAGCAGCATGCCTACACATTAAGTATCTCCAGAAATTAGAATGTCGACTTAGGCCGTAAAGATGCCGCTAACGGCGCGAGTTTTCAACGTCGATTACCGCTATGCCCCTATAAGTGCCGCAGTTGGGACATACGTGATGAGTCTTAACGGGGCTTCCACAACGAGGGCAGGAAGTCAATGAGATGCTCTTTAGCATATGATGAGCTCTTCTGCGCCCTTGTCTGCCCTT
>JBHORE010000122.1:0-47068 GCA_042408415.1 Thermobaculum sp. | reverse complement strand
TAGTGAGCAGTAGCTCCTATGATCTTGACCCCTCTCGCATGTGCTTGATGATAAGGATTAGCCCCCACAAAGGCCGGGAGGAAGGAATGATGTATGTTTATCATCCTCTGGCGATATACGTTTACCACCTTGGGTGTGAGTATCTGCATATACCTTGCAAGCACTACCAGGTCTATCGAGTACTTATCTAGGAGCTCCAAGATCTTGTCCTCCTGCTCTTCTCGAGTTTCCTTCGTCACTGGCAGGTGGTAGAAGGGGATCCCATAGGCTTCCACCCTACTCGCAGCATTTGTATGATTTGAGATCACCAAAGGTATCTCAGCTGGAAGTTCTCCGGCATCCCACCTCCACAGCAAGTCAACTAGACAATGATCCTGCTTGGATACAAGTATAGCCACTCGCTTGGGTTGATCAGTGTAATATATCTGCCAATTCATAGAGTACTGCCTAGCAAGCGGAGTAAAGGCGGCACCAAACTCCTCCTTCCGTAGGCCAAATCCTTCACCCTCTATTACAAGACGCATGAAAAACCTTCCTGAGTCGCTAACGTATTGGTCAGCGCTCAGGATATTGCCATTATGCATAGCTATAAACGAAGAAATAGCTGCTATAAGCCCCTTCCGATCTGGACAATCAATAAGCAACCTGATGTTATAGCTCATGGACACCTCAAAGTCTTCGAGGAAGTATGTAAGAATTGCCTCATTATTTTACTGGTTTCGTGCTGGTAGAGATTATCTCGCTAGCCTTTCACGCATATCTTAGGGCGCAATAGAGCAACTCTGTTGGCCAGGCCGGCATATTCTGTAGCCTCCGCTACAAGATCCACGTTTTTGTAAGCGTCAGGGGCTTCCTCTGCAACACCTCGAGATGAGTGTGCGCGTACTATTATGCCTCTCGCCGCCAGTTGCTGGATGATCTCCTTACCAGACCACTGCTTGAGGGCTTGCCTACGACTTAGCGCCCTTCCCGCTCCGTGGGATGCCGTGGAGAGAGCGCGTTGCTCGCTCGTATCCACTCCTACTAATATGTAGGAACCTGTCCCCATACTGCCGCCAATCAGTACTGGTTGTCCTATATTTCGGTATCTCTGAGGTATATCTGGGTGTCCGGGCCCATAGGCGCGTGTCGCCCCCTTCCGATGGATGTAGACGTGCCTCTCACGCCCATCTATGACATGCTTCTCACGCTTGCATGTATTATGCGAAACATCATAAAGGGTCTCAACCTTAGTGCCAGGTATGATCTTCCTGAACGCCTGACGGGTAAGATGAGTCAGTATCTGTCGATTTGCAAGGGCACAGTTTATACCTGCATTCATCGCCCCTATGTACTCATGTCCCTCTGGAGAGGTAATAGGAGCACATGCCAGCTCCCTATCTGGTAAGTCAATCTTGAGTCTTTGAGCAGCCTTGGCCAGTGACAACAAGTAATCAGTTCCTATCTGGTGTCCTAAACCTCTAGAGCCGCAGTGGATGGATACAACTATCTGCCCCTCCCATAGGCCGAACGCTTCCGCAGCTTTCTGATCGTATACTTTCTCTACAACCTGTACTTCAAGATAGTGATTGCCTGACCCCAAGGTGCCCATTTCGCCTTTCTGGCGCTTCTTCGCTTCTTTTGAAACGAACTCAGGGACAGCGCCCTCCATCCGCCCATGCTCTTCTATATACTCCAAATCCTCTGGCACACCGTACCCTTCCCTAACTGCCCACTCAGCGCCGCCTTCAAGCACCCTGTCCAACTCTTTAGGGGAAAGTTTGATCTCCCCCTCTTCTCCTACACCAGCAGGAATAGTTTTATATAGCTCATCGGCCAGCCTCTCGGCATAAGGCTCGAGATCTCTTAGCGATAGGTCCGTGCGTAGGCAGCGTATACCACAAGAGATGTCAAAACCAACGCCACCGGCAGATATTATGCCTCCCTCTTCCGGGTCAAATGCAGCTACCCCGCCAATAGGGAATCCATAACCCCAGTGTGCATCGGGCATAGTCATAGCCTTACCAACTATTCCAGGTAACTTGGCCACATTAGTTATCTGCTCAAGTACCTTGTCGTCCATAGACCTGAGCAGTTCCTCGGTTCCATAGAGAACTACAGGAGCTCTTTTCTCCCCAGGCTTAAGAGGCACTGTCCAAGTATACTTATCTATCTTTTCTAGCTTTGACAGGTCCATCTGCCTTCCCTCCCTGACCTATACATCTACTACACACCTAGCCTGCCATACACCATCCTCCTGCTCGACCGAAAGCATAGTGAAAGTAGCTCCTTTCACTTCGGTCCCACGTTCAAGGTCCGTGCTCCAGGGCTGTCCCCACGCCTTGCCTATCCACCTATTACCTTGCCTGACCAATTGAAACTTTCCTAGCGCCAGATCGTGCTCTCGAGCTAAGACTAGAAGCTTGTTAAGCCAGGTAAATAGGGCAAGTTCCGGATCTTCCTCCTCGAATTCAAAAACTACTTCTTTTTCTGGCTTAACTGCATCCACATCCAGCATGACCGCGAACATAGCCTTTGCGGCGGATTCGAAGGCCGCCTCTAGTGAGCTTCCCCTGCCTACTATGCCAACATCTGCATCATGATCAAAGTACTCGTAGTCCTGAATGTCGCGCATGTTCCTCATAAGGTTGAAAATAATATGCTGAGTAAGATATATTTTGTGCCCTGAAGATTGGTTCCGCAAGGGTGATGCCGCTAGCATCTTTCTTGCTGTACAAGTACAGCAAACACGGGAGGAGGCAAAGGTGCAGGACAAAAAGCAGAACTTACCTATAAGGCTTTATCGAGGTGAAGGACATCTGGTGATAGCTGCTCCCATGCCCGGACTCGAACCCCAGGACATAAGAATAACTGTATCTATGGGCAAAGTAGTCTTGAGCGGGGCTGAGAGAGGACCAAAGCAGCACCTCAGGGATCTCATTATATCTGAGTGGTCGGTGGGACCATACTACCGAGAAGTGGAGTTGCCGGAGAGGGTGAACCCCACATTGGTCAACGCCACCTATGGAAACGGCATTGTTGTAGTTTCCATGCCACTACTAACCAAAGAAGAGCATATCGAACCCCAGGAGTTCACCCTCACTCCGCTAGAGTCCACCCGGGGTGAACACGTAGGGCATTCGGGCAAGGATATGACGCCAGTAGACATGTCACAGCGCACCAAGAAATAGACCAAGCCATGCAGGAGCTATCTGCTACTCCTGCATGGCCAGTACTTGTTCCTTACCTCCGAGCATCCAACCACCAATGAAAACTAGAGCTATAAATGGGATCATTATTATGGCCAAAGCCACGCCACCCTGTGTACCCTTGCCAAAGCCAGCAGCCGCCATTGCCTGATTATACAGCCCAAGAGCTATTATAAGTCCTACGATCACTCCGCCTATGGCGCCTATCCATACCAATAGCTGACCCAACCTAGGAGATACCGAAGGCGATACATCTTCAGGACGCATAATCTCGGTCCAAAGCAAGCCCCACTGCTTGATGCGAGGATAGATTATCAAGAGAATAAACGGTCCAAGCACTATCCCAGCAATGGCGTTATTGATAGTGATTATTACTGAGAGAGCAGCGAATGGGGCAAGCCTGATCAAATCTGCAAACCAGCTAATCACAAGAGCACACGCGGCAGAGCTTACTATTACCACTGCGATGTAGGCCGCAAGCTTCTTACCTGAGTTGATAGAAGGCTCCTTGTCCTTGGAATTGTAAAATATTGCCCCCCATAGCTTGTAGGGAATGTACCCTAGCAGGAAGTTACCAACAAATCCTCCGATGCTACCTAGGGTTAGAGTACCGAAGAAGTCTCCTATTAGGTTTCCAATCGCTGCCCCCCATGCACCGGCAGGACCAAATAGAAGCCCAAATACGAACGGGAACACGTTGGCAGGCCTAACCTCAGTAAGAGAAGGAATAATGACAAATCCCTTGAAAGGTATAAGAACTGCTGCGTAAATGGCCGCGCTCAACGCTGTGAGAACAATCATCTGAGTATACTTCCACATAGTAAAGACTTCCTTCATTGCATAAGCCCTCCCCGAATTATGTAATTACTTATAGATATCCCAAGATACGAGCTGATATGATGAATACCAATAAACCCAGAGCAATGAATATAACTACAAAGTCCCTTCCTACCATCTTCAACTGTAGATAGTAGGTACGACTCGGCATCGCCCCAAACCCCTTGGACTCTAGCGCCATACTGAATATATTGGTGGATCTTATTGTAGATATGAAAACAGGTATTAACAAAGGGATGTAGTTTTTTATTCTTTGGATCGGCCCCCCTGTATCAAGATCCAATCCTCTAGATCTTTGTGCCTGGGTAATAGTGGTAGTAGTGGAGGCTATCGTCGGGACTAGGCGCAAGGCTGTGGAGACCACAAAAGCAAACCTATATGGTATACCTATCCTTACCAGCGCCATGGCTATATCTTCGTTACGAGTTATAGACAAAAATATCAGGCCAGCTATGACCATGGTGTCTATTCTGATAGCCACAGATACAGCGTAAACAACAGATTCGCGCTCTATGATCCAGAATAGCGGGGTAGTTCCCTGCTGGAACAAAGACCAAAGGACTATGGTCACCAGAGTTATCATGAACAACACAAACCTAATCCTCCGAAGGTTGACCAACACCCCAGCTACATAACCAGCTAGTAAAACCAACAATAATATGGCTAACAAATAAAGAGGGTTCAGAGAGATGAAAACTAACACAAAGGTTACCAGGAGCAGTAGCATCTTGGTACGAGGATCAAGCCTATGGAATATTGAATCCCGATCTATATACAGATAATAGGGATCCATCTATATATTCTCCTTAGTGACATGTACTAGCTCCTCAACCGAACGCACAGTATAGCCCAGTAGATTGCTCATCGACACTATTTGAGGTGGCTTTAGCGCGGCATCTCGCAGCTCCTCCTCTCTGGAGAACACCTCTCGCACAGTCCCAGACAGGTAAACTCTACCATCCTTCATGACTACAACTCGGTCCGCATATTCAGCAACTAACCACATGCTGTGTGTGACCACGATGATAGTCGAGCCGGATTCGTTCAACCTCTTTACTAGCTCCATCATGCTACGCTGCTGGGAATAGTCCAAGCCAGTGGTGGGCTCATCTAGGATCAGAACCTCAGGATTGCCTGCAAGAACAGATGCCACAGCTACTCTCTGCCGCTCACCTTTGGTAAGGGAGAATGGATCAGCATCTTCATACCCTTCCAAGTCGACCGCCTTCAAGGCATCGGCAACTCTCTGCTTGATCTCGCCTTCAGGTGTATGGCGTAGCCTCAACCCAAAAGCGACCTCATCATAGACCTTATCAGAAAATATCTGGTGATCCGGGTTCTGAAAGACATAGCCTATATGCTGTCCCAACGTCCTGATACCTAGCTTACGTGTCTCCTCACCATTTACCCTGACACTACCGGAGGTCGGATATAACAGGCCGTTGAAATGCTTGACCAGAGTCGTCTTCCCAGAGCCGTTCTGACCAAGAATCGCCAAGAATTCCCCTTTACGAACATTTAGGCTTATATCCTCAAGTGCCAGTACTCTACCCGGATACATGTGGCTCAGGTTTCGAACCTCGATAATAACTTCATGGTTAGATTCCATCCTGGACTTTTCTTCTTCCACAAGCTTTGTATAGGAAACTTCGTCCACTTTATATCCCCGGCGTCGAAACTCCTGCACCCCCTCTTCAGGGGTAAGAGGCAACTCCATTTCTGGTACGCCCATCACACTGAAAAACTGAGGCACCTGCAGGGGCATAACCCCGCACTCCTCCATAAGAGCGACCTTGCGCAGCATGTCCTTAGCAGGATGATCAGCCACTACCTGCCCATCTCTCATGAGCACTATTCTGTCCGCATTGAGCGCTTCCTCGGTTTCGTGCTCAATAACTATGAGAGTCACGTCTTCTTCCTGCTCAAGGCTCCGCGCAATTTTGAATACACCTTCCTTGCCAATGGGATCAAGATCTGTAGTCGGTTCATCCATGCACAGAATCTTGGGCTGGAGAGCAAGGACAGAAGCAATAGCTAAACGCTGTTTCTGCCCACCGGACAAGGTAGCAGGACGCCTCTCCTCAAAACCCTGCAAACCCACTTTGGCCAAAGACTCTCTTACTCGTAATCCTATTTCGTCCGGAGGCACGCAGAAATTCTCAGGTCCAAAAGCCACCTCAAGAGCTACGTTGGTAGAGAACAGCTGGGCTTCAAAATCCTGGAAAACTAGCCCCACATAACGAGCCAGCTCGCCCACCCGACTGTCACGAGTGGACTTACCAAATATGAAGATATTTCCCTCCATCTTTCCCCTATAGAAGTGTGGAATAAGACCGTTCAGAGAGATCGCAAGGGTACTCTTACCAGCACCAGATGGGCCCATTATTACTACAAAATCGCCTTGGCTAATCTCTAGGCTGAGAGATTGAATAGCTGGCTCTTTTCGGCCACGGTATCTCCAGGTAAAAGAATCTATCCGAACAGGTTTATCTTCTTGCATACAGAACTCCAGCAACATCAAGCGTGGTGATTTTACTACCACATTTTGCAATTAACAAGAGAGGGTTTCTAGGTGAACACCAGATCTGCTCTCGTCTTTACAGTGGCACGATAGATGCTATTAGTACGCCGATTGCAGTCGGGGCCGAGTAATCATTGTAGGGAGGGGTGTAAATGTCTTTACTGTGGTTGCTCATTATATTACTTATCATAGCTATACTATTTGGTGGATGGGGGTACGGTAGATACGGTCCTTACGTGAGCATTGGTCCGGTCGCTCTAATTATCTTGATCATACTAATTCTGTGGCTGACTGGTAGTCTGACTTAATCACCTGGCCACGTGGAATCACTCGGCCCTCCACGTGGCAGCCATAAATTCCAGCACAGAACCGTAGCTCGATAGGTTCTTACGCTTACTTCTCAGGGTCATTACCCAAGCCTTACCGCCATAAATCCATACAAGTTGTCTAATGTAGAACACTTCTGGTGACTTACTAAAATCGGTCCATGCCAGCCACTGTCCTGATATAAGCCCACCCCTATAATCTCCCAGTTTTTGAACTCTAACTCCGGCTATCCTACTAATATTGTTCACGCTAGCATCTACGTAGCTATCGAGGTTAACACTGGGATTTAAGTCTTCGGCAAACACCGTAATATAAGCCTCAACTCCAGGCTTTCTCGGATAAAACACATCACCCCTTACTCCGGCAGAGATTATTCCGCCACTTACTCCGTACCAACTCACAGGTAGCTTTAGAGTGTAGTTATAGATCTTAGATTCAAAAGCTGTGCTAGACGATATAACCTTTGATGGTGTCGCAACTGGGATAACAAAAGGAGTCAAAGCTGGACCATTTGTTGTAGGAGTAATAACAGCTGCAGGGGAACCGAAGCTAGTCGGGGTGGGTAGCTGTATATTTGTGGATCTATCCTTCTGAGCCAGAAATCCAAGTGGGCTGCATGCCCAGCATATAACAGCCAATATGGCAAGCAGCCCACATAGAAAGTGCCTCATGATCGCTAGCTGCGGAACCTTAAAGGCATCACATCAAGCATTGTTCGTAATCCAGGGGGGAGACTCATAAGGACATTTGCAGCATTAACTACTATAGAGGCAGTAGCACGATCACCATGCACACCACCATCGAACCTTAGGTCCAGATCTGGGATACCCCATACTTGGATACGATCCACTGGTTCGTCGGCTCCTACGTACATCTTTAGGTCCAGCACTAACTTCTCTATATCTCGACCATAAACCCTGATCGTCTGCCTAACTCCAGCCACTTGACCTGGCTGTATATTCCCAATAGCTGCCACGATCTCACGCTCTGCTATTATGGGCTCTATGCTTTCCTCAAAATCTTTGCATTCCCAACCCATAGCATCGATGATCATCCAGGCGGACTCAGGCAACCCTACATGTCTCACATTTCCTGTAGCCACAAGCTGCCTAAACTCCTCTACTGTCAGCCCCGCACCCACCTTGCGCTGTAGCTGCAGCCTTCTACCTCCGGCATCCACAACCCTCTCTACATGTATGCGATCCACCTTCTGGCAAACCGTAGTAACTGTTAGGGGGAATGCATCCATGACGAAGCCAGGATTCACTCCAGTCCCCAATATCCTAGCGTTTGCTTCCTTGGCCTTCATATCGAGTTCAGTTGCAAGACCAGGGTAGGTACGCCAAGGATAAGAAAGTTCCTCGCAGGTGGAAACAACGCTTAGTCCTTTTTCTATGGCGGACTCTATCTGAGGCTTGACTACTTCCAGGAACGATGAAGTCGTGTGAAGGACAAGATCTGCTTCGGTATTCTGTAGTGCTTCCTCCAGAGAGGAGCTAACTATGACGTCAGAAGGAGCACCAGTTACCTCCTCAACTGTACGACCGACTTTAGACGGGTCTATATCCACAGCACCAACCAGACGCATATTGCCTTTGGAAGCGGCGACTCTTGCCACCTCGGACCCTATGGGGCCAAGACCGAAAGAAATTACTCTTATCTCAGACACAATAGGCTCTCCCACATCCACAAGTATTTTCCCCTCGAATATCTAGTCGAGGAAATCCCTTAGATGGTTGAGCTTTCCAGGCTTGCGAAGCTTCTCAAGAGCCTTCGCCTCTATCTGGCGTACCCTTTCGCGAGTAACGCCAAGCCTATGGCCAACCTCTTCTAGTGTATGTGGTGAAGAGCCCTCTAGTCCATATCTCAGCACCATTACTTTGCGCTCTTTCTCCGTGAGGGAGTTCAGAACCTTGGATAACTCCCGCTTAAGCACCTCTCCTATAGCTAGATCTACTGGGGTCTCTGTAGCTGAGTCAGGGATAAACTGCCCCAAAGAAGAATCGCCATCCGTTCCCACAGGGCCTTCAAGAGAGAGCGGATGGCGAGATGCTCGCATTATAAGTCTTACCTTCTCGGGGTTCATCCCCATATACTCGGCGAGCTCCTCACAGGTAGGTTCTCGACCGAGTTCTTGTGATAGCTTACGTGAAGCCTTGTATAGATGGTTCATAGTTTCCGTAATATGTACTGGGAGCCTTATGGTCCTGGCTTGATCAGCTATCGCCCTGGTAACGGCCTGCCGTATCCACCAAGTAGCATAGGTCGAGAACTTGAATCCCTTACGATAGTCAAATTTGTCCGTAGCCCGCATGAGGCCTATATTACCTTCCTCTATCAGATCGAGGAGACTGAGGCCCCTATTCATGTGTTTTTTGGCAACGCTTACGACCAGTCTGAGGTTTGCTTCTATAAGATGTCTTCTCGCCCTCTCACCTTCGTCCACTTCCGCAAGTAGTTTATCGCGTTGCTCAGGATCATATTTGCCACTGTCAAGAACACTCTGGGCCTTCTTGCCCCTTTCCATTTTTTTAGCTAGCTCTACCTCCTGTTCGGCGGTGAGCAGAGGCACAAGGCCTATCTCCCTAAGATACATACGTACGGAATCATCTAAGTCTTCGCTAAGAACCTCCTCCTGCTTATCGTATTCTGCTTCCTCGGGTAGATCTTCGTATTGATGAGAAAAATGGGGGTCTTGAAAGGGGACATCATGGATCTCAGATAACACTGGCTCCTCCACGCACCTGGCTTTTGCAGAAAGTTTGCTATCAGCAAATAGTTAAAGCAAACTTTTGACTTTGAATATAGCACACTACGAAGGATTTGAGTAGGGTATATCCTATATAATCTTTCCTTACCTACTGTAATTCCTTCAGTAGCCTGCTGGCTATAACCATTCTCTGCGCTTCGCTGGTGCCCTCGTAAATCTCCGTTACCTTAGAATCTCTATAAAACTTTTCCATAGGATATTCAGCGCTATATCCCAAGGAGCCATGTATCTGTATTGCTTCTCTGGCGGCGCTGACGCACATCTCAGAAGCAAACAGCTTGGCCATCGAAGCTGCCAAAGTTATATTTTTTCCTTTATCTTCAAGTATAGCTGCCTTATACGTCAGTAACCTTGCAGCCTCAACTTGAGTGGCCATATCGGCTATCTTCCACTGAATGGCCTGAAATTCCGCTATGGGCCTACCAAACTGGTGCCTTTGAATAGCGTATTGCATTGACATTTCCAAACAGGCCTGACCTATCCCCACTGCCTGGGCGGCTATCCCCACCCTGCCACCATCGAGAGCTTGCATGGCTATTTTGAAGCCCTGCCCCTCCTCTCCAAGTAGGTCATGCATAGAGACCTTTACACCGTCAAGATGCACAGTGCACGAATGAGCAGCCCTGATACCTAGCTTACTCTCAGAGGGCCCCACAACCAACCCTGGGGAATCACGCTTTACTATGAAGGCAGATATATCTTTATAGTCGCCTCTATTCCCAGTACGGGCAAATACTATGAATACCCCTGCGTGGCTGGCATTAGTTATCCAAACCTTAGTGCCGGTCAAGAAGTAATGATCTCCTTCTCTTGAAGCTCTCGTTCGTATGGATGCTGCATCAGTACCAGATTCGGGTTCAGTTAAAGCAAACGCCCCCACGGTCTTACCGGAAGCAAGCAACTCCAAATACTTACTCTTTTGCTCCTCTGTTCCCCAGCGCTGAATCGGCACCGCGGTCAGAGAGGTGTGAGCGGATACTATAGTGCCTATGGAAGGATCTACTCTGGAAAGCTCCTCAATCAGGATAGCATAGGACAAAAAATCCGACCCAGCCCCTCCATACTGCGGGGATATGGGGGCCCCCATGAATCCTAATTGTCCCAGTTCTTCTATAATATCTGTGGGAAATCTAGCCTCTCTGTCGTTTTGCAGCACATGGGGCCTAATGCGCTCCTCAGCAAACTTCCTTACTATCGATCTAAGGACTTGATAGTCTTCAGGTAGGTCCAAACAGTTGGAAAGCCCCATCGATCTATCCCTCCACTTGTAAGACCAAAGCATCACCTTGAGCTGTGCCACTGCAGATGGCCGCCAGACCATACCCTCCACCACGCCTATGTAACTCATGAAGCAGGGTGGTTACGATCCTGGCTCCACTAGCCCCAATTGGGTGTCCCAACGCTATAGCTCCCCCATTAACATTGACCTTCTCTGGATCTGCATTTAGCTTCCTGGTGGAGATGATGGCCACGCTAGCAAAAGCCTCATTTATCTCTATAAGATCCACATCACCTATGCACATTGCCGCTTTATCTAGAGCCTGCTCAGCTGCCATAGCAGGGGTATATGCCAAGTAGGGTGGATCCCATGCAGCTGCGCCTTGAGCCAAAATAAACGCTAATGGCCTTAGTCCGTGCGCACGCACATAATCCTCGCTAGCAAGCACGAGTGCTGATGCTCCATCGTTTACACCTGGAGCATTTCCAGCTGTGACGGTGCCATTAGGGTCAAATACCGGCTTTAGCCTAGAAAGCGCCTCCATGGAGGTATCTCTTCTTGGGGCTTCATCTTGATCTACTAGGCTTTTGCCCCCCTTAGTAGGTCTAACCTCTACAGGGATTATTTCATCGTCGAATCTACCAGCATCCATCGCTGCGATAGCACGTTTGTGGCTCCTAAGAGCCCATTCGTCCTGCTGCTGCCTAGTAACTCCTTCCTTGCTAGCAACAGAGCTACCATGGTTGCCCATGTGTACGTGCAAGATGGGATCCCACAAACCATCGTGGATCATAGCATCCAGCAGCTCGCCATTGCCCATCCTGTAGCCCCACCGAGCATTCGGGATAAGATATGGTGCATTACTCATGCTCTCCATGCCCCCAGCAACTACTACGCTGTGTTCACCAAGCTTGATAAGAGCGTCCGCCAAGGCTATAGCTCTCATTCCACTGCCGCATACTCTATTGATGGTATCAGCAGTAACCTCTCTACCTAGGCCAGCACTAAAAGCTGCCTGTCTGGCTGGTGTCATGCCAAGCCCTGCACCTATCACGTTTCCCATGATCACGTGCTGTACTTCTGATGAGGGGATCCCCGCCCTCCCTATAGCAGATCTGATAACGATAGCACCTAGATCTACGGCACTTAGGGAAGCCAAGGCACCGCCGAGTTTACCTATAGGAGTTCTAACTGCGCTTAGTATCGCTGTCCTAGCCATAGCAAATCTCCGAGATTACAAATGCCTCGAAGGGAAAGAAGAGGGTTCATAACCCTTCGCTGGCGGCTGTGGACATCTTAGAGGGTGATCTTTTCTATAGCCCAACGCATATTCAGCCTGAATTATGGTATGGATCTCTCTAGTCCCTTCATATATCACAGCTCCACGAGCGTTGCGCCAGTACCTCTCGACTGGAAACTCATTAGAGTATCCGTTAGCACCATGTATCTCTATTGCATCTTCAGCAGCCTTTAGGGCTACATTACATGCATACCACTTTGCCATCGAAGTCTCACGAGTGGATCTAACTCCATGATTCTTCAACCAAGCTGCCCTATGCACTAGCAACCTAGCAGTATCTATCCCAAGCTGCATATTGGCAATCATCTGTTGCACTAGCTGAAACTTACCTATCTCCTGCCCAAAGGCTTCCCTCTCGTGACAGTACTTTAAGCTCGCCTCCAGACAGGCCCTTGCAAGCCCCACAGCTCCAGCAGCTACAGTCAACCTGCCCTGATCGATAGCGCTCATGGCTATCTTGAAGCCTTCACCTTCCTCTCCCAGCCTGTTTTCTACAGGTACTTTAACGTTGTCCAAGAATATCTGTCCCGTATTGCCAGCCCTGACCCCGAGCTTGCCATGAATCGTCGAGGTCGAGAGCCCCTCAAACCCTCTCTCTAAGATAAATGCCGTAATTCCTCTATATCCCTTAGAACGATCAACGGTTGCAAAGAGCAAGAAATGGTCAGCCTTATCTGCAAGACTTATCCACGTTTTCTGGCCATTAAGTACGTAGTAATCTCCTTCTCGCCTCGCAGTAGTTTCAATATTAGCTGCATCAGATCCATGTCCTGGCTCAGTCAATGCAAAAGTAGCAAGCTTCTCACCTTTTGCCTGAGGCACTAAGTACCTATACTTCTGGTCTTCGTTACCCCACTGTAATAGGGTCAAGCTGTTCAGAGCAGCATGCACACTCATAACTACCCGGAAAGCCGTCTCAGCTCTCTCGAGTTCTTCACAGATGATCGCCAGGCTGTGATAGTCCATCCCAGTCCCGCCGTACTCCTCAGGGATAGGAGCACCAAGCAGCCCCAGTTCGCCCATGCGCTTAACTATGTCCTTATCCCAATATTCATTTACGTCATTCTCTCTCGCTCTTGGAACTATCTCTCGTTGAGCAAAGTCACTTACCAGATCCTGAACCATTACATGCTCTTCACTTAGGCCAAAATCCATATTCACCTCCAAATCAGCCGGTTTAGGCGGCTCATTATAGCACCGTACAGAAAAGTGGAATAGCCTAACTCCCAATTGCATTAGTACTAATTGGCTATTGTTGTAGTTGCACAGCAGCAAATATACTGATGGCTAGCGATGACCCAGAAAAGGGCAAACCCATCGCGAGATGGGGACGCAAAGCCGCGGGACTCTAAGAGTCAGCCGGGCTGCCTGGGAGGCTGACAAGCGCCTCCCTAATCACCCTATGGGAGGACAAACAAGATATGACAAAACTGAGACCTAGGCTCCTAGTATTCCTGATTTTGTGCCTTATGGTAACAACATTATCTCCGCTAATTGCCATCAATCGAGCCTCGGCAGCTGTCACCACTTGGAGGGCACTTTTCTTGGTATATCGCAGCACAGATGTTACCTTCACCTGGAATGGACAGACACAGAGAGTGAGGACTTCTATGTCCTCTTCAGACTTGCAGAAAGCACTGTACGTTATAAGGAGAGTGCCATCTACGGTTTACAATTGGTCTAGAGGCAACACATACCTTAGCCAGACCATAGTCTATCCAGATCACCCCATATCATCAGTGACCTCCCTTGGTGCAAACGGTTTCTGGGTTTCACCCCTAAATATAAAGGCAGATATCAACAAGTACGCTCCTCCCGGTAAGTACGACAGCATCTTCGTCATATGGAGGTTAGACACTGATAGCGGCAAGCGAGTACCTAGCCTAGGTTGGGGATGGACTGTCAGGCCAGGCCCTTGGGCGAATGGAGCAGGCTACACAACTGTGAACATTCCTCAACAGCACGGAGACTGGCTTGGTCGCTATCCAGAGCAGATATTTCTTCACGAGTGGACTCACCAGGTAACTGGTTTCTACGAACAGCTAGGATATAGAATGCCCAACATAGATCGAGCTTCAGACTATGGTTATAGTCGAGAGGAGGCTGGACAAGTCTTCCTCTCAGACGTACTTAGCGGCAAAGTTCCTTATGGGTCCACCTACATAGGGGTCAAGCCTAGCATCTGGGCTTCTTCCAGCCCAAGGTATCTATACACAGCCCAATCTACTAACTACTTGCCGCGTGTAACTTCTCTAACCCCCGGAACAGGTACGAGTTATGTGGGGAGAAGCTACCTATTCACGGCAACGTACTACGACCCTGATGGAGCCAAGAATATCAACAAGGCTTACATCAAGTTCGAGAGCTCCTATTACAATAGGTCCGTCAAGATCTGGTACAACCAAGACAAGAATAAGATCTACATGAAGGACCTTTCCAACGGAGTGCTATATAGTGCAGTGCCTGGCAAAGATGTAGTGCTAAGGGGAAATCTCCTACAAATTAACTCCAGGTACACTACAGTTAGTCTATCCGGCAACCAGCTGACTATTAGGTGGAGTATAGTTTTTGAACCAAGAGCCGATAATAACAACTATCGTGTGCTCGCGTCAGCACGAGACGACTCTGGGGCTTATCCAGGCTACAAATTAATGGCCTATAGATACATAAGGTAGCTACCTGCTACCGTAAACAGAACTGACATCAAATACCATATACTGTCCATAGCGCAGTACTACCGGGAATCTTTCCTGGTAGTACTGTTCATTTACTCTAAAAAGTTGCCTCTCGGTGGGACCTATGACTAGGTACCTGGCTCCGTATTTTCTGATCAAGTCTTGGGCTTGAGATGATCCTGTATATATCAGCTGGAGATCCTGCATCCTAGGCCTCCAGGGCAACCCCCAGTCATTTGCCAGATAAGGAGGACCAAGTACCACTTGCCTACCAGCAAGATCAGTTATTGGATGATGCACCTGAGTAGCGGTGATGTACACGGCATCAGCAGGTAACCTATCCTTAACCTGCTCGGCAAAAACTATGTCCTCATTGCTGAATTCAAGATAGCGTGATTGCGAGGGTATAGACGCCCTAAATAGATCCAGAGTCCCCGTGAAGATAAGCAAGAATAGCAAAAATGCAACCAGAAATCTGGAGATTATATCCCCTGCAAGGATCAATCTTACTAGCACCAGAGATATAACCACAGCAGAAACTATGTACCAGTACACCAACAGCTTTCGATTGCAACAGTCGAAAGGCTGCATTACTACCAAAGTAGCTATAAACCATATAAGGACAAACGAAGCATAGAAACTCCTTACCCTATTTGGCAAAGCGCCCCGCACCACAAAGATCAACCCTGCAAGTGGCAGGAAAAGCCCTATATTTTTGAGCCAGTACCATATATAGTTTTCAGTTGCTATAGCTCTAGTAGTTATCTGTACGCTTAGACCGCCATTGCCGGTAGCCCCAATGTTCCCAAGCTGCCACAGAACTTGCAACATCCCTATCATGACAGGAAGAGAGAATAAGACTCCAGATAACAACGCCCTATAGCATCCTTGTTTATCATTACGCAAGAATGAGATCACAAGATACTCCACAACAATGTAACCCGACACTATACCAATCGTTACAAGCGTGTGGGGATGCACAAGCGGGAGAAGGGCTGACGCCAAACCTACTAACAACATGTCGTAAGGCCTTCTAGAGAGCCTGAACCTGTACAGCAGACTCAACATCAGCATACCCAGAGGAAGTGCCAACAGGAATGGCCTCTGGGGAAGGAAAAAACCTAGAACTATGTTAGGATAAGTCATGGCGTAATCACGCAAACCTGTGTAGTATGAAGGCAGGTTAAGAAGCGTACGGATGAGATTTCCTGATCTATTAGCCTCTATCAAGAAGACTATGAACCCCATACCACCGCTTAGTAAGACCAGAATCACGGTCAACACGCTGGCAAAAACAGATCTCGAAATCCGCAAAGCTAGCAAATATACACCCGCAACCGTACATACTCCTAGCAGAAACCCTGGGATTACAAATGCGGGTCCCAATGACCAGCCTAGGATCATAAGGATCGAGCTAAAGAAATCGGCCATGAAGGGATAAGAAAGCAAGGTACCACTAAAGTATATGTTTGGAGGGGGGAACTTACGTATCTCGATGAAACTCTCGATAAGTCCTGTGTGTATAGGTAGATCGCCCCATATAAATGAGTGACCTGCATACCATCCATCCGGATATAGTCTCCAGGAATTGTAATACAGATGAAAGAAGAAAGCCCCTACTACCAGGATCATCTCGGTAAACCATATAGTCTCTCTAAGCTTCAACCTAGATCTAAAATCCCGCAGCTCATTTTTGATCCTTGCAGTAACTCGGGATCTAAGCCCAAAAGTCAATACAAAAGAAACCATCAACAAACATAGAGAGGTTAGACAAACCTGTAACAGATTGAAGCCGAAGACTATAGCTGATACAAAGCATGCTATAGAGGTCAATATGACACCGAGATCGAAACCATAAAATATCCGTTCTTCAATGGTTAGACCTGGGACCAGCAGGTAAAGTACTAGTATTCCCAAGATCAAGCAAGAAACCAGCAAGAGTACTCCCAGCAATATCCTTATCTCCAGCTAGGAATAAGTATGCGCATATCGAATTGTGCTCTAGTCAGGGGGATAGCTGAATATATCGGAAACAGGAACACAAACATAGCCGCCACAGCTACACAATAACATATAGCCGCTGTTCTCCAGGTACCCCCTCTTGAGAAGAATTGCCTAATAGTATAAGCAAGAGCTACACATCCAAAGGGTACTGATGGCAGGAAGTGATACGCAAAAGCTATCCTTGGAACAAGCGCCCAAGGCAGCCAGGCTCCAAAGAAACCAAGAGCTACTATAAGCAGAGCCTTCCAGTTCTCATCAATCCAGTCAGAAGCAGCCCAAAGTACAGCAGGGATAAGAGCAAGATAGATCACAGGATTGCCGTTAGTATATATGTTGGCTATACGACCATCTGGATAGTATTTGACATAGTACCAAACAGGTCTGAGGGTCAGCGGCCACTCCCACCACTTGGATTGATAGTTATGTGTAGCTTTCAGGTGCGAATGATAGTAGTACATCTGATATTGGAGCTTAAAGAAGTCCTTTATACCGTTCCCACTAAGGAAGAATTGAGTGTAGGAAAGCAAGTATAACACAGCAGGCACTAACAACATAAAAGCAAACAGCAGCCCTGCTTCAAACAGCCACCTACTTATAGGGGCTCTACTTTTGTACAAACTATATGCCGAACAAACCACTAGCGATAATCCCAGGAACGCATATACATAGACAGCATTCCACTTGGTAGATACTGCCAGACCTATAAATACTCCAGTCAGGAACAGGTACTTAGTTCTACCGTTAGTAGCGCTTAAATACTTATAAGCCATCAAAAGAGCAAGCATCAGAAATACTACAAGGAAAATATCTACCATCCCCGTACGGGATTGAACGTAGTACATACCATCAAACAGCAGCAAGAAGGAGGTGAGCAGTCCAACAACCATGTAGCCGGTAAGAGCATACCCCAACCAATATGCTACACCAATACCAATGGCACCAAAAACAGCAGAAGCAAAACGCCAACCAAACGAATTGTCACCAAAGATGAGTATAGAATCAGCAATTAGAAGCTTCCCTAGTGGGGGATGAGTCCACTCGTAGGCAACACCCTCTCTTGGAGCTCTCTTGTACCATAGATATGCATCCGTATTACCTGATGCATATTGGGCAGCAGTGTAGGCATGATATACCTCGTCATATATATACTGAGGAGGCACACTAAGCCTGTATAAGTAAAAAGCAAAGGAAGCCACTATTAGCAAAAATGGGATAGCTCTTATGGCTAGAGAGCTCCACTCCTTCTTCTCAACAAGTTCTTTGCCTGCTATCTCTGCCATTAACAAAGATCCCTCACAAATCAAGCTGGTAACAAGAGCAAGATACAGGGATAGTATCCCTACGTCAAGTAAAGATAGAAGAAGAGATAAAGAAAATTAGGGGGAGATCTTCCGATCTCCCCCTATTCAAAGCTTATTTACTACCACTTGCGCCTTAGTAGCATGTAAGTTGCCATTATTGCCAGGCCTAGATAGTATCCTGCTACCGGCAGCGAGGCACCAGAGCCAGTACTCGCCATTCCCCCATCACCGGTGCGGGGCACATTGGGCATATGGCTTGGAGATGGACTTGGTGATGCCTCTGGGACAGGTACACCGCTAGGACTGGGCGAAGGACTCACGCTTGCAGCAGGTGTTGGAACTGGAGTAGGTGAACCTGATGGGCTTGGTGATGGTAATGGTGATGGCATAGAAGATGGAATAGGTGTTGGCGATACCGATGGAGCAGGTAACTCAGATGGACTCGGACTCGGTTGCGGAGTAGGTACAGGTGTAGCCGATGGGCTAGGTGATGGAACAGGTGTTGGCATGGGTGATTCGGAAGGTACCGGACTAGGCAGTGGGCTCTCCGACGGACTTGGCATCGGCGTAGCAGAGGGTGTTGGCGATACCGACGGAGAAGGTATTGGATTGGAGCTTGGAGATGGACTGGGTATAGGTGTTGGCACCACCGATGGCGATGGGCTCGGACTCGGGCTATTACTCGGAGATGGTGACGGCGTAGGCGACGCGGATGGTACGGGTGTTGGTACAGGCGATTCGCTAGGTGATGGTGTTGGGCTGATCGACGGACTAGGCGACGGCGTAGGCTTTGGGCTCTCCGATGGACTTGGTGTGGGAGAGACCGATGGATTTGGTGTTGGCGTTGGCATCGGAGACTCACTCGGTGACGGACTTGGTACCGGCGTCGGGCTAGGAGTCTCGGATGGACTTGGTGCCGGAGAGACCGATGGACTAGGCGACGGGCTAGCCGAAGGTAAAGGTGTAGGGCTCACACTTGGTGATGGAGTTGGAGAAGGAGTCGGCGATGGACTCTCACTTGGTGATGGCGAAGGTGATATAGATGGCGAAGGACTTGGACTAATAGAAGGGCTAGGTACTGGAGTTGGACTCTCTGATGGTGAAGGTACAGGCGTCTCCGTAGGAGTGGGGGTTGGAGGTGCAGTTACCTCACACTTCACCCAAAAAACCTTATGCTTTACATCGCTACCCTTAGATCCTGGAGCGTGAATAGTTAGCTTGATATGGTAGCCCTGATTGGAATGTGGTTCATATTGTGAAAGGTATTGTGAGAGGTCATATGTAACCGAAGCATCCAGACCAGACTCCGACCCTCCTCCTGAAGCATCATCTTCTCCTATGAATACTTTATCTTGAAGTATTACATGATCTTTAGGTTTCGTAGGTGCCTGAGTCTCGAAAGTGACTGTAGCGTAATAATCTCCTTTATCAAAGCCATAGAAGTCTATCTGGAACACACAACCCGGATGCGGCTCGTTGTTCGGATGATTATCAAATTCCTTTCCATCAACTTTGATCGTACCGTTGTTTCCTGGTGGATTATTACCATGAGCACTAGTGGTACCTCCAAAGAGTGTAGGAGCAACCATAGATAAGATCAGTGCAGAAACAATTAGGCAGATTACTAAGAATGATTGTCTTATTTTCAGTGTCATGTTCCCCTCCTTTAAGTTGACAAATAGACTTAAAAACAAACCGGCTACTGAGAAGATCCTCAGTAGCCGGTTGCACCAGTGGCTCCATCCGCTCCCATGGTGCCCATATCGGCAAGCGGACTTCGTCGCCTCTACGCTAATCTAGCATTTGCGGACTTTTAGCATTAATGCAAAATGCTTTGCGCTCTATATTGTACAAACTCAGGAATTATCTGTCAATAACGGGTTGGCTATCCGGAGGAGAATCCTTTATTATCGCTTCTATGCAATTATAGGGCTGACATGAGACTAGTATTATTAGCATAGATGCAAAATGGCCCGAAGCTAAAATAGAGCAATTACACAAGCTTGGAGATAATGTTAGGTGTTATGCACACAGACTTGCAAACAGCGATGCTGGAAAAATTATGGGGCTTAGCCAGCAGAGCCCCCTGCGTTCTGGTCTTTACGATATAGTTACCCTGCTAGTTATTTATTGCCATTAAAGGACTAAGAGTGAAGCTAACGCTCGTGGTAGTGCCCATCTTAGTCGATACATCTTTGGTCACGGGCATATAACTATCATAGCTAGCAGTTACCCTTACGGCACCTATCGGTACATTTTTGATGAAATACCTGCCATAAGAATCGGTAGTTCCTTGCAGGCTGTCGCCACTCTGGGATGTCACCTTGACTGTTGCACCGGAGAGAGGAGTGCCACTAGAAGACTTAACGTATCCGGAAAGTCTGGCCAGAGGTGCTAACCTGATACCTGTATATTCAGTAGCGGCAGGTTCTATAAAAATGTTCCTTGCTCCTTGAGCATAGCCCTGCTTGCTGAATATTAGCTTACCAGCCCCATATCTTATATTTCGAAAAACAAATCTTCCCTGACTATCAGTATAGGTATACCTAGAAGTTCCATATAGTTGCACCTTAACTCCAGGGAGAACTTTGCTGTTCATAGCATTTCTAACCCTTCCAGTCAAGGTCCCAGGAACAGCCAAGGATCTGTATAGATTTAATCTGCCATATCCGTAATGAACATCTAATCCCTTAGGCCCTAGATCATCCGCTCCAGCTCTTAGTCTCTGCCATATCTGACCAGCTGAGTATTCTGGGAACTCAGCTTTGATCACCGCTGCTGCTCCAGCGACGAACGGAGCTGCCATAGACGTTCCACTCATGTAGGCATAACCTCCTGGATAGGTGGAGTATATATCCACTCCAGGAGCACTGATGTCCACATATGAACCATAGTTAGAAAAGCTTGCATATCCGTCGTTTGGATCAGTAGCTGCTACACCTATAACTCCAGGATACGCAGCCGGATACAACGGTATATTAGTTGATTCGTTACCCGCCGCAGCAACTACTAATGCCCCCTTCTCCTGGGCGTATTCTATAGCCTGATGCAGAGTGTCGGAGTTATAGTAGGTTCCAAGGCTTATATTGATCACTGAAGCCCCATGATCAGTTACCCATATTATGCCCTTGGCAACGTCCGTATCCGTAGCACCTTCAGCCGTTAAGACCCTGGCTATCAACAACTTAGTACGCCAACCAACGCCGGCTATCCCTATACCATTGTTACCTGTAGCTGCAGCTATACCAGCCACATGGGTTCCATGACCATCCGTATCCTGCGGGTAAGTATCATGTTGCACGAAATCGTAACCACCCGCATATCTATCCTTTAAGTCAGGGTGATTCATAGCAATACCTGAATCAACTATACCTATCTTGACCGTGGAGCTACCTTTGCTTATCTCCCAAGCCTTAGGAGCTCTGATCTTCTGCAACCCCCACTGCCTGGAATAATCAGGGTCATTGGGGATTACATCCTGCGGCTGTAGCAGAACTTCAGGTTGAGCATATATCACGCTAGGGTTCTGTTCTATATGATTGGCTAATCGCTCCAAAGCTCCCAGAGACTGAGCAAAAACTGTTCTTGGCCTTACAACCTTCACCCCAAGCGGATTAACCCGATCCACAATAATCCCACTTTGAATCGAAGATGCCTTCAAAACTTTGAAGGCATCTGCACCTGATTTGAATTTCACTAGAATCCTGCCAGTGGTTAGCACCCTAGGTTCAGGATCACTATTACGGGAGGCAGAGTAAGCGTAACCAGAGCTTTGGGAAATAATTACGAAGAACAACGCAAGGGAAGTCGTGACTACAACGACCAGTCTACGGATAATGCTGGATAGAACCAAAACTAACCTCCAGGTAACATTGCAAAGCTTATGAACTGACTTATAAGTTTACTATTATCACAACGCAGAAAGCTACGGTACTTTTTTCCCATCATTAGTACATAATAGAACCAAAAATAGGAGGTTATATTGACAGTAAGACTTATTTTAGTCAGGCATGGAGAATCTGAAGCTAACGCCATGAGCATAATGCAGGGAAGAATGGACTCCCCTCTTACGGACAAGGGTCGTAAGCAGGCCAAAGCCGTGGCCGATAAACTCTCAAGACTGGTAGTCCCGGACAACGTATTCTCCAGCCCTCTGAGCAGGGCTCTTGAGACGGCCTATATAATTGCAACAAAGTTCAATCTTGAGCCAATAGTAATATCAGAACTTCAGGAGAGAGACTTGGGCTTGGCTACCGGAATGACGTGGGAACAGGCCAGCTCACTATGGCCAGAAAACGCTTGGCATATCAAGATCGGCAGACCTACTGGATCATGGCCTCAGGGCGAAACCAGGTTAGAGCTACAACAAAGAGCTTACAAAGCTTTAGAAAAAATACTTAGCATACAAGATAGCGGGATCGCTGTGGTTGTATCTCACGCGGGATTAATGAGAGCTCTTATCAAGCAGATCATGTACAAACATATGAACACCGATCTAGATCCTAAAATCAACAACTGTTCTATCACCGAGCTCCAGATCACCGATGGTAGGTACCACCTGCTATGCCTGAACGACACCTCTCACCTGGAGCTACCTTAGACGGCCTCATCGTGGTATTTATAGTCCTCAAGGGTGATAAACTCCACAGGTACATCTTGGAACCTTGCTCGCATTACTCTTATGGCCTCCTGGTTGTTATCAACGAGGATAAACCTTCTGCCTAGCTTGTGAGCCGCTATACCAGTTGTACCACTACCAGCAAAGAAATCCAGCACTATGTCACCTGGACGCGAAGAGGCTCTTATAATTCTCTCGAGTATTGCCAAGGGCTTCTGGGTTGGATATCCCGTCTTCTCCCTCCCGGTCGGGCTAACTATGGTCTGCCACCAAACGTCGGTTGGCAACTTACCCAGTTTGGCCTTATCACTGCCCACTAAGGAGGGCGCCATATAGGGCAATCTATCTATCTCATCAGCGTTGAATATGTAGTTGTTTCTGTCTTTGACGTAATAAAGGATGTTGTCGTGCTTGGTAGGCCACTTTCTCTTGCTCCTACCACCATAGTCATAAGCCCATATTATCTCATTAAGGAAATTGTCTCTCCCAAAGATAGAATCAAGAAGGATCTTGCAATAGTGAACCTCGCGATAATCTATATGAAAATATAAGGCACCGTTTGCGGCCAGCACCCTATAGGCCTCTCTCAATCTAGGCTCTAAAAAAGCTAGATAGTCATCGTAGATGTCGTCAAAAGACAACCTACCTAATACCTTAGTCAAGTACTTATAACCGCCAAAGCCCTTCCTATCACCTTGGTCATCCCTATCGACGCTCATGGATATGCGTACCTGACGACGGCCTGTGTTGAATGGGGGATCAATATATATAAGATTGACAGAACTAGAAGGTAGGCTTTCGAGAACCCTTAGATTATCTCCGAAGAAGATCTTATTTGAAGAACTCAACGTCACTTACCCAGAAATTTGATATCTAGAGAGGAAGGTTTCAAGCTCTGCTCTAGTAGGCATGGACGGCTGAGCACCCATCTTAGTAACAGATAAAGCTGCTGCTGCGTTAGCAAAGCGGACTGCATCTATTAACTCAAGCCCCTCAGCTATTGCCACTGCCAATGCCCCACTAAAAGCATCACCAGCAGCCGTGGTATCCACCGGACTGACCACAAAAGGTTCCATCGCTACCAACTTATCTTGCTGAGCCACCAGTGCCCCTCTCTCTCCCAAGGTTAGTATGACTGTTTTCACCCCTAGATCCAACAGCGCCTTGGCCAGATCTTCAGCTGGCATATCACGTCCTACCAATGCTCTAGCCTCTACTTCGTTGGGGGTAATCATATCTACTTGGGAGATAATGTCGCTTGGAAGACCCGTGGCTGGAGCCGGAGCTGGATTGAGCATAGTTACACAACCCATTTTCCTGCCTAATTCCAAGGCTGTTGCTACTGTATCCAAGGGAACCTCAAGCTGAGTTAGCATAATCCTAGCATTTTGCAGAGCTGTCGAGCTGAGCTCGATATCTTCTGGGAACAGACGAGAGTTTGCCCCCGGGGAGACCGCTATGGAGTTATTCCCCGAAGGATCCACCATTATCAGCGCAACACCACTAGGAGTTCCATCAACTATCTTAATGTAGCTAGTATCTATACCATCTGCTTTAAGCCCTTTGATGGCTTTTTGACCAAAATCATCACTCCCCACAGCACCAATAAAAACCACCTCTGCGCCCAGCCTAGCAGCAGCCACAGCCTGATTAGCTCCTTTCCCACCAGGCGCAATAATCAGATCCTCACCTAGCACCGTCTCCCCTACTCCAGGGATATGGGGAACAGGCACCACCATATCAGTATTGCTGCTGCCAACAACCACTACTCTAGCTATCATTTCTATCCAAAATACAAGTTATTTCTAGTTTGATGATATTGTAAAAGGCGTAAGAATTGGAAGTACTTAGCTCTTTACTGTGCAACATATATCCTGGGCGACTCTCGATAGCTATCCATCCCCTCCTCGACCCATACGTATGTGGTGTCAGGTCTATTAGATACAGCTGCATGATTGCCATCTTTGTCAAGGGCTACTATACTTAGTCCAGTTGCATAAGGATCTTCCAGTTTGTTTATATCCTGCATCGTCTGACATAAAGCGTCGATTAGCGATTCCCCACTTTGTACCCTGACCACCACGGTATAAGCTGCGGGAATCCTCATGGCAAGCTCGCCCCTACCAGTACATCCCACCGCAGCGAAACGACTATCTGCATAATTGCCTGCGCCTATAATGGGTGAATCGCCTATTCTGCCTGGATATTTGCAATACCAACCGCTGGTACTTACTCCACAAGCAAGGTTACCTTCCCTATCAAGTGCTAGGAAATTGACTGTGCCACCTGCAGGCTTCTCTGGATCGGTTATAAGCGATAGCCACTGTGCGATCTGCTCATGATAGCGGATCATTCCAGGGTCTACATCAGAAGCCCCCTCTCGTATACGCTCCTCCCACAGCCGCTTGGCTTCTGGAGTAAGCAGCTCTTTTGACTCAAACCCCATTTCTTTGGCAAACCTTTCAGCACCGCTACCTACCAAGCAGACATGGGGCGTGAGCTCCATGACTTTGCGAGCTATAGATATAGGATGTTCGTACCCCTTGACTGCAGCCACTGCCCCGGCCCGAAGTGTTGTCCCATCCATTATTGAGGCATCAAGCTCCACCTCGCCGATCAAGTTGGGGAGTCCCCCAAGCCCTACGGAATGATCCTGGGGGTTACTCTCTACTAACCTGCAGCCAACCTCTACTGCATCGAGAGCACTACCCCCATTTGCCAAAACCTTGGCAGCTTCTTCAATGCCAACTCTTCCATTGGCACTAGCAACCACCACGAACCTGCCCAAAACCATCACCTCAACTATAGATAACCTTCCTTCTTAAGCTCTGAAACAACTCTAACAAAGGCGTCTATTGTTAGATCTATATCCTCATCCGTATGATAACTACTGACGAAAGCACTGCCAGAGAACAAATCTACACCTTCATTCATCATCGCAAGATCAAATAGCCACATCAATTGCTGGTTAGTACCCTTGGTACGAAGCACCTCCTCGGGCAGATCAGGCCTTTGCAAGTCCCCCCGAACTCTATTAGGCACATCTTCGCCAATTATGATGTGACAGATAGAGCTCTCTCCGTATGCACATCCCGGCACTTGCAGATCCTCGAACTTCTCGTTGAGTCTAGAGCGGAGCACAGCTGCCTTGTTTGCTGCCTGTTGGCAAACATCGCTTGAGCCCACTATCTTCAAACACTCAACGCCAGCAGCTGCAGACACGGGATTCGCATTAAAGGTACCCTGATGTACTATCCGCTTGGAAGGATCGCTGGCATGCGAGATCAGATCCAGAATATCGGCCCTGCCGGCGACAGCCCCTCCAGGAAAACCTCCCGCAAGGATTTTGGCCAGTGTAGTAAGATCAGGCTTTATTCCTGCTAGTGCCTGCACTCCACCAGGAGACCATCTAAAGCCCGTAACTACCTCGTCACATATAAGCAGCACACCGTAGCGATCACATAAGTCTTTCAGACCTTGTACAAACCCATCGGGCAGAGGCACGGTACCATAGCTGGCTCCAGAGGGTTCAAATATTATCGCCGCTATATCTTTATCCGAGCTAAACATCTTTTCTATAGATTCCAGCTTGGCTGGCGATACCAGTGTGAGATCAGATATCTCGTCTGGAATGCCCGGAGTCTTCTTATCGTATGGAGGAGTTTGTGCTTTGGCTACACCATCGTGCCAGCCGTGAAAGTGCCCTTCGAGCTTCACGATCTTCTTTCTGCCCGTGTAGGCTCTAGCCAGACGGATAGCCATGTGAGTCGCCTCCGTCCCCGAGCTCGTGAATCTTACCTTCTCAGCAGAGGGGATCAGTGATTTGACTAACTCTGCCCACTCTACCTCTAGCTCATGGGATCCTCCCGGATGGGTGAACTTTTGAACCTGCTCCACGACGGCCCGAGTTACCTGAGGGTGACAATGGCCAAGCAGTAGAGCCCCGTGTCCCATGACATAGTCTATGTATTCATTACCATCCACATCCCACTTTCTGCTACCCTTAGCCCTTTGGATATATGTTGGGAATGGGGTCATAAACCGCTTATCATGAGTAACACCATCGGGAAGATCTTCTACGGCACGCTGGTATATCTCTGCCGATCTAGGCCTCTGCTGGATATACTTGTCTACTACCGCACTTAGCTCCCGTGTTAGATGCCCCGTCATTTCTCCGTCTCCAAGAAGGTTATCTATTAGCTTATGGTACAACAATCGACAGCAAATAGCTGGCCATAGACTATAAAATGCTTTTTCTTCCTAGAAAGGCGTAAACAAGGACGCTGCGTTCACCACAGTACGAAACATCTCAAAAGCCTTTATGATATCTTCGCACTCAAAGGCAATCCTTCTACCGCCTATCCTATGTACACCAGGTACGTACTCAGCCCTGTCGGCCATCTCTGTCAGCATGAGATCAAGCTCTATCTCACAGGGGCTTGGGGGAGACAGCGGCTGTACATTGTGCTCGGATACTGCCTTCTTGGCACAGCTCCTTATAAGCTTGCGTGACTCCGACAAAGGTAAGCACTCTGCCGCCCATCTACCAGTAGCTACTTTGACTACCGCTACTTGGATCTCCGGAATAAGGCTCCTAGCTTCATTCTCTAGTGCCTGATCTCCGCTGGCCATAACCACAGGAACGCCAAAGTAGCCACAAATATAAGCATTGAGAGCGAACTCCCCTATGGACCGGCCGTTGAGCTTCAGGTCATCGACACAGCTTGAGCTCCAGGTATGGTCTGCAATAGCATGCGGAGTACCGTGCTTAGCATGATATCCGACGAACAATGCTAAGTCTGCTCCCTCCACCCCGTGTACCATGCCTAATCTCTTAGTGCTCCCAGAGACCAGTCTAGCGCATGGATGTAAATCTTCCAGAAGAATATTACGCTGAACCCAATGAGAGTCGTTGACTATCACCTCAGAAGCTCCTGCCTGTAAAGCCCCCTCTATAGCAGCGTTCACATCACCTGTTTGCAAACGACGACCTCGTAGATAGTCGCTACCATTTGGATCTATCTGTGAGGGATGTACGACTCCTGAGATGCCCTCCATGTCTGCAGAAATGTAAACTCGCATTCCTTACCCCCAAAATCTAGAACACATAAGAAGCAGATTCTCGTAGAATCGTTGATGCTATGATGCACTTTATGATATCTCAGCGTAAACTGTTTCCAAAGCATGTATTGGAGGTCAAAGTTGTACAGAGTATACATTACGAGGAAGATTCCCGAAACAGGGCTGAGGTTACTGAAAGATCATGGATTCGAATTAGACGTATGGTCAGGGGATCTGCCACCGAGCAAAGAAGAGTTGAAGAGAGGGATTTCTCAGGCTGATGCTATGATATCTCTGCTGACCGACAAGATAGATGAAGAAGTAATATCTAACGCACGCAACCTCAAGGTAATAGCAAACTATGCAGTAGGGTACGACAATATAGACCTAGAAGCTGCAACTAGAGCAGGGGTCGTAGTCACCAATACACCCGATGTACTGACTGAGACCACAGCAGATCTTGCATGGGCATTGATGCTATCCGTGGCCCGTAGGCTTATAGAGGGAGTCTCTTATGTCAAAGAAGGCAAGTGGCGTACCTGGGAACCTCAGCTGCTGCTTGGACAGGACGTCTACGGAGCCACCCTCGGAATAGTGGGCATGGGGAGAATAGGGCAAGCTGTAGCTAGACGAGCAATAGGTTTTCAGATGAAAGTTCTTTACACCTCAAGATCCGAAAAAACAGGCATAGATGCTCAAAAGGTAAGCTTAGACGAACTATTAGCACAATCCGACTTCATAAGTCTACACGCTCCTCTTACTAAAGAGACTATGCATCTGATCAACAAATCAACCCTTAGGAAAATGAAGCCAACAGCGATCTTAGTCAACACTGCTAGAGGACCTTTAGTGGATACAGAAGCCTTGACAGAAGCACTTCGAGAAGGGCAGATTGCTGGAGCTGGACTAGATGTCACGGATCCCGAGCCTTTGCCAAGCAATCATCCATTAGTTCACATGCCTAACTGTATAGTTGTGCCTCATATAGGTAGTGCATCACAGAAAACACGGGACCTGATGTCTGAGATAGTAGCGCGCAATGTGATAGCGGTGCTGAGCGGAAAACGGGCTCCAAATCAAGTCAATGATTTAATTTCATAGCAGTAACTTTTATACTAATGTCACAGTTATTAGTATTATGGACAGCAGTATACAAACACTGGAGGATAAGACTCTTGAGGGGTAGCTTTATAGCGTGCGTTATAGCCCTTCTGTTATGCCTAGGTTTTATTGGGGATGCTAGCGCTAACTCAAGACCTTTTATCAGCATCTCCCCTAACAAAGGCAAAACTGGTACAAAAGTTACCTTAGATGGTAAGGGCTTCACGCCTAATGTACAGGTAATAATTGCAGCCAACCCGGAAGGAATAATCATCAGCAAGGGGGAGTCTGACCCCAAAGGCAACATACACCTATCTTTACTCATACCTCCTCAAGAAAAGATTCCTAATCTAGAAGATAATAATCTTAAAATCTTTGCGGTGGAACCAGTATCAGGCAAGCAATCAAACGAAGTCCAGTTTAACTATCTTGGCAGTGATGCCCCCAGCGTACTAGCTACAGTAAAGTTTTTTGAATTCAGCATCAAGTTCAAAGTACCAAAGGAAGAGGCAAACAAAAACTATACTTTCTGGGCAGTTTATGGACCACCCAATTCCTCGCAAGTAGCTCACAGACTTACAGATCCAGATGGAGACCTAGTTTATACGTTTACAGATGAGATTGTAGGTAAATCATTACTGATAGTAAAGATAGTTCGCGGTACAGGAGTAAAAACAACCGGTACTGGTGCTGAACCTGGAGATCCCCAATTAGTCCTGCAAGATATGGGAATCGTAGAAGTCAATAAGAACACCACATTAGAAATCAACGAAACTTCGGCAAATAAAGAGGCTCCGGAAGTGGAGGCCGCAGCAAGCAGAAACCTAGTACCCCAAGGTCTACCGCTTACCGGTGGAGGCGGCATGAGCATATGGGACAGGTTCTGTTATATGGAAAGTCATAAGCTACCTGGGGTTAAAAAGTAGAGTCCTTTCTCAGTCTTTCAGGTGGCCTTCGCTGCTGGAATAGATGGGCAGGTACGACTATAACTTGCCTAGCAGCCTCGATGCCCAAGGCAACAGGACCATTCTCTGTTTCTACCGTTACAGCCTGAGTAATAGAGTTAATCTCCCTCACGCTCAGCTTCTTGCCAGGCATTATGAGATGATCCTGAAAAAACTTGAGCAAGTCGATGTTTTCAGTAGCACTGTCTGAAATACGCTCAACTATTAGCTCTCGACCTACTTCAACATCCGTTAATTTGCGGGAATGGGGAGAAAAGCATGCCCCCGTACCTGGTATGGGACTACCATGGGGACATGTAGTTGGTCTCCCAAGTGCTATCCAGAGCTTCTCTTCTGTCTCGTCGGTTATCGCATGCTGCCACCTCTCGGCTTCCACATGCGCTCTGTACCAATCTACCCCCAGCATATCAGTTAGTAGCCTTTCGGCCAGATAGTGCCTACGTGCAGTTGTGAGTGCTATCTGCCAACCTTTAGTCGTTAGGGTAATCTGCTTTCCCCTGCCTACCTGTACCAAACCTTCCTGGCTCATCCTATGGATCATACCGGTCACTGATGCTGGAGACACATCCAACCATTCAGCAAGACGAGCGCCGATGAGTGGTTGATTCTCCCTGCGGAGACAGTACATAGCCAAGAGGTATTGTTCCATGCTGGCAGTTACATGAGTTGTTTCTGTCGCTTGGGAACTAGCCATCGGCGCCCACCTCCCTGCAATATGGACATATACCCTCCAGGTCAAGCCTGATTTCTAGATCTGACCAGCCAATATCTGGCACCTTGAGCGACACTTCACCATTCTCTACTATCTCCTGCGGAGCATCCTCCACCCTGCCACAGCGCTTACACACCAGGTGTGAATGTCCATATGGACGAAGCACGTCGTATCTAATACCCCCCTGAGGAGGCCTTACCTCCAACACCTGCCCCAAAGACTTAAGAGCCTCCAAGGTGTTGTACACCGTTGCTAAGCTTGTAGTGGGTAGCTTAGTGCTGACCTGCTCGTATATCTCTTCAGCGCTAGGATGACTACCATGCACCAAAGCACTCACAATCTCCAGCCTCTGAGGAGTAACCCTCATACCAGCATTTCTAAGCAAGTCAACCAGCTCGGATGTCCGCTTGTCCTGTATGGTCATATTTAGAACTGTTCCTAGTTACTATAGTTTTTTACCTTGATTATATTATGACATTTAGGGCGTCTAAATACAACTTCTAAGGAGTCATCCTGAAGGTGATTAGAGGGTGCTAACAGCAAGATTTACGAAAATAGCAGGTATCCTAGCCTTACCAAAGCGTAGGACAACAGCATATATACGACTATAGCCACAAGAGAGCGCCACTCTATTACAGCTGTTCCAAAGCTAGGCTCAGAAAACAATCCTCTGAAGGGTGCTAATAGAGGAAATGTTAGGTTGTAGATTAGAGCTGCAAATTGACTATTGGAATTTGCACCCAACAACCTTAGTACAAACCTAATGGCTATCAAACCCTCTATTACCCCAAAGACGAAGTACACAACCCTAGCCCATCGATCGGCTAACAAGTTTCTCCTATCCACCTCAACGTATCTTTCCTCGTATATCCTATCTTCATTCAAATTCCTAGCGTTTTCATCATCTATCTGACGCATCGCTATTCTCCCCACGAAAAATGCAGAACCTTTGTATAATTTTCTGCATTAAGAGCATGAAATATGCCCAGATTCAATTACGTTCGGGTGAAACCTTGAACTCAAATTAGACATTTATATAAAGATGAGGTTAACTGGTATCTGATCATAATAATCACTAGCATTATGGAGAGATATGAGTAGTACAGAACCTTGGTCGCAACCGACCGAAACTATACCAACTATAAAATCAAAGGCCAGCTCACGAAGGCGACAGCCTCGCAATGGCTCGTTTCTGAAAACCTACCTACCAGGAATAGGACTATCCTTATTTCTGTGTGCTTTCCTGCTTCTAGCAGTATCCGTGGGGTATTCCTACTACTACCGTAGCAAGATTTACCCAAACGTATATTCTCTTGGCGTAAACCTTGGTGGTATGACCCCTGAGCAGGCTCGAGATGTTTTGAACACTAAGGCAATGGAGTATGTTAGAACTCCACTTACACTAACCCAAGGGGAGCGCACATGGAAGATCACCCCTGCAGAGCTTGGTTTGCAACCAAACGTAGACCCTGCAGTACAGCAAGCATACAAGTACGGCCGTGATGGTAATATTTTCCATCAATTTGCTGAAAGAATCCCCCTAGGCAAACGTACTGTCAGGATCCAGTATGTGCTCGACAAGAGCAAAATCGATAACTATGTAAACAACGAGCTGGCCCCACAAATAGCCCAGCCAGCCACTGACTCCAAGCTAACGATCAGTAGCGATGGTACCATCTTAGCTTCTAAAGAAGTCGATGGACAAAGGCTCAATACTGGCATGGCTATTCAGCAGATATACAACGCTTTAGTAAACCTGAGGCAGGACGATATAGCCTTGCCAGTAGTAACGGTCAAAGCCAAAGTCACTCAATCAACATGGCGAGATCGTCAGAACTTAGTACTAAAGCTGTCCAAACCTATAACACTAAGGTTTGAGAACCGTAGCTGGACCATAACATCTGATGAAATAGAGCAAGCTATAGTATCAGAGTCAGGGGCTGGAGGCGTTGTAGGCAAAATTGAATCTTCCAAGCTGACGCCCATATTAGCTGATATCAACAAAGATATAGCCCTACCACCGGTGCCAGCAAAACTAGAGATAAAGGACAATCAGGTAGCACTAACACCCGAGCAGCCAGGAAGGAGGGTGAATTATAGCGCTACCCTCAGTGCTATATATGCAGCTTTACAGTCCAATCGTGAGACCAACTTAGTAACAAAAGAAATAGAACCGGTAGTTACAACGAGCGTACTAGAAAACGCTAGGTCACAACTAGAGAAACTATTAGCATCACCGCTAAAACTTCACTTTAAAGATCAGAGCTGGGAAATTCCAACGAGCACATTGGCTGATTGGGCATCTATAGATATCGATAAGACAAATCGAACTTCTTCTGTGAAGCTAGATCCTAACAAAGTAACCGAGTTTGTAGATAACTTGGCAAGCGAAATTAACCAGAAGCCCATAAATGGCGAACTAACCTGGCGCGGGAAGCTAGTAGTGCTAAGAGAGAGTCAAGATGGTCAGGATCTGGATACGGAAAAGACTAGAGACCTAATAGCACAGGCTGCTTTTAGTGATGACAGAGATATTGATCTACCTGTCAAAGTAACCAAACCTAAAATACCTACGGACAATTTGGCAGCCCTCGGCATTAAGGAACCCATTGGTTGGGGCAGCAGTGAGTTCACGGGTTCACCTCCAGAAAGGATCCATAACATACAGACAGCTGCGGGATATCTAAACAATACTGTTGTGGCCCCTGGAGAAACCTTCAGCTTCGAGAAGGCTATAGGAGAAATTAGTGTCGAGAGAGGCTACCAAGAAGGACTAACAATAGTTGCAGACCAGACCGTGCCAGGGATAGGCGGTGGTGTATGCCAGGTAAGCACTACCATGTTCCGCGCAGCTTTCTGGGCTGGATTGCCGATAGTTGAAAGGCACCAGCATTCTTATCTAGTGCCTTACTATCAGTTAGATGGTGATCCTCCAGGATTTGATGCAGCAGTATACTTCCCATATAAGGACCTCAAGTGGAAGAACAACACAGGGCACTATATACTAATCGAAGCCACGTGGACAGATACAAAGTTGACTATAACTCTATATGGCACCGACCCAGGGTACGAGGTAACACGAGGGAAACCAGTAATAACAAACATAGTTCCACCTCTCCCTGACAAGACCATATACGATCCGACGTTACCCCCTGGTACCAAAGAGCAGGTAGACTGGGCACATGAAGGCATGGACGTGACCATAACCAGAACAGTTACTAAGAATGGTAAGGTCATACTGCAAGACTCATTCTTTAGTCGCTATAAGCCCTGGGGCAATATATACAGAGTAGGACCACCGAAGAAGGAGCCACCGAAGAAGGAGACCAAGAACAAAGAGTCAGAAACCAAAAACAACCAACAAAAGAAAGGCTCAAGTAACACTAAAGATTCGACAAGAAAACAGAGCAAAGATAAAAGATAATAGTAAGTAAGAGGGCAGATGCCCTCTTACTTACACACCCACTGGCACCTTTTTTCTATCGGATTTCTTCTTACTCGCTTGCTCTGGGGTTACTCTAACGCCAACAGCCGGATTCTCATATTTAATACTAACCACCTGATCATCCTTGAAAATGATCGTAGTAACTGACGCTCTATCTGGATAAGGCGGCTTACGAATGTTCTCAAAAGTAAGCTCTTTACCTTCAAGTGCCACCCAGGCTATCTTTATAGGATCCGCGTGGCTAACACAGATCACCGTTTCGCCCCGATGCCTTCTCACCAGAGTTCTAATGATCCTGAGCATCCTTTTGGCTACATCTTCTATGGTCTCGTTTTCCGGGTCTTTGATAGGCTCATATAGGTTAGCATTCGCACCTATCTGTGACCAAGGTGTCCCCTGCCAGCTAGTATTGATCTCGGCAAGAAGTTTTGAAATCCTCAATTTGGCATCAGGATGATACTTAGCTATAGCTTTGGCTGTCTGCCTGGCTCTTAGCATCGGGCTGGTATATATGTGTTTGATGTTTTCCTTGGAGAGAAATTCAGCAGTAGCTTCAGCTTGCGCCTCTCCTAACTTGCTCAGCCTGAACCTTGGAAGTCTGCCATATACTATTTGATCGGGGTTATGTACATCAGCATGACGAACCAACAAAACCTTTGTTTCAGGCATAATACTCCTACCTAATGTTTTGCTTTTACAACTACAGATTATAGCCTACTATTCATCGTAGCCTTCCAGTGCCTTATCCAAGGCCTCTATACCCACAATCGGTATCATCTCTCTATAGAATGCTTCCTTGCTTATTCCCATATCCTTGGCCTGCTTATACCAATCTCGTATTCGCTCTATTTGCTCCTGATGCTCTCGGTATTGATTCAAATCTGCGTTTTCTTGCAAGGTTTGGCCTCCAAGCGTTTCTTTGGTGGAACTAAAATTGCTGGTAATTTGGCACAAGTTGAGCATAATATGTACAAAACTTGTACAAGCTCACTTGACCATCGGTGAAAGGTCCATCGATATGATAGATGCTGCTGCGCATATTGCAAACCAGGAGATATACCCCTACAATTCCTTTCGAAGCTCTCAACTTAATCCCGACAGCCTTTCCTTACGTATAGTTATAGAGAAGATTATAGGAGGTGCTGTCGGGCAGAAAATGACGGAACTATAGGCTATGTCAAATCAGCCCCTAGACGACCAGGTAATCATGGAGCAAATCTCTCGTGGCGATCTATCTGCCATGGAGGCATTGTATGACTGTTACTCAAGAGCTGTCTACTCCATGATATTAAGAATCGTTCAAGATCAACAGGTGGCTGAGGAGCTGACGCAGGAAACCTTCTTTAGAGCTTGGAAGCAAGCCAAGAGCTTCAGTAACGACCGCGGCAAGTGTGCCAGCTGGTTAATGAGTATAGCTCATAACATAGCCATAGATGAGATCAGGAGACGCAGGGCCCGTCCCAAATCGATTCGCTCTGAAGACTCCTCTAAATACCTAATGAACCTGCCAGATAGCAGCTTAGAGGATCCAGATGAGATAATAATGGGTGGTGTGAGGCGAAGTATAGTCTTAGAAGCTCTGAGAGAGCTTCCTGAAAACCAGCGCAAAGTGCTTGAGATGTCATATTTCGGGGGGCTTACTCAATCCGAGATAGCTGATAAAGTAGGTGAGCCCTTGGGCACAATCAAGACTAGAATGCGCTTGGCCTTGCAGCATCTTCGCAGAAACCTAATAGAAAAGGGAATCAAACCTGAACAGCTATAGAACAACGTGAAGATAGAGCATAACAATCACGAGCAGTTATATGAGGTAATCACCGCTTATGTGCTCGGTGCACTTGAGTCCGAGGACATGAAGCTCATGGAGTGTCATCTGCAGTCATGCATGGATTGCATGTCTGTGCTGGATGAGCTACTACCTGTAGCTTCAATACTTGGTATGGCTAGCGAGCAACATTCACCCCCCCCTTCTGTAAAACAGCGTTTGCTAGATCGTATCCGTAGCGAAGAGCATACATCTAACGAACAAGTGATTGTACCAAGGACAGCATCTACTGGCAGTTTCTGGTCGAGATTCTTCCTAGGAAGCAACGCTTTGAAGTTCGTAGCTCCAGTAGCACTAGCGGTAGTTATCTTGGCTCTAGGCGTAATAGCTATTCTGCAAAGGGATCAAATAAACCAACTCAAGGCAGACGTAGAAGAACAAAGAACCATAGTTGCCCTACTGACTTCACCAAGCACGCAGGTAGCCGAGATGCAGCAAAACTCCATCCACGGTAGGATGATCATGAACCCTAATAATAATAAAGCCTACTTGGTTATACAAGGACTTCCTCCTATACCTGAGGATAAGGATTACCAGATATGGCTAATAAAAGATGGGCATAAACAGAGCGCAGCAGTCGTACACCCTAACGGCACGCTGGCTATCGTGCTTTCAGCTCCGGAGCCCATTGGTCAGTACTCAGCAATGGGGATAACTCGCGAGCCCAAAGGGGGTAGTCCTCAACCTACGTCTAACCCAATCATTGTCAGCACTCTCAAGGATTAGTCCATCCCTAGCAAAATAGAGGTGGTTAAAGCTATCATTGCCCTTGAAGGGCATATATTTTGCTGGGTAGGTCACGTTGGGATAAATGTCCCAACTGCCAAAACTAAAAACTTTCAGGAGGTCTTATCACCATGCATGAGTTACCACCACTCCCATATGATTACAACGCCCTTGAACCCTATATAGACGAGCAGACTATGAGGCTTCACCATGATAAGCACCATGGGACCTACGTGAATAACCTCAACCAAGCATTAGAGAAATATCCAGAGCTCCAGAACAAGAGTGCCGAGGACTTGCTTAGAGATATAAATAGCGTACCCGAGGATATACGTACAGCTGTGCGCAATAATGGTGGCGGTCACGTCAACCATAGCATGTTCTGGGTAATCATGAAGCCTAATGGTGGCGGCGAGCCTTATGGCCCGATAGCAGATGCTATCAAGCAGACATTTGGGAGCTTCGAGGAGTTCAAGAGGCAGTTCAACGATGCTGGAGCAAAGAGATTTGGCAGCGGTTGGGTGTGGCTAGTACGCACTCCAGACGGTCAGCTACAGGTAATCAGCACTGCTAACCAGGATAGCCCACTTATGGAAGGTCTTTATCCCATAATGGGCAACGACGTTTGGGAGCACGCTTACTACCTCAAGTATCAAAACCGCAGAGCTGAGTATCTGGAAGCTTGGTGGAACGTCGTCAATTGGGACGAGATCAACCGCCGCTTCGAGCAGGCTAGCAAGTAAATCCTCAGCATCAACCAGCAAACTATAGATAGGATCGTGTGGATCCTATCTATAGTTTTTATTTATGTCCTAATCTTCAGGTAAGCAGAAAGCCCGTATTTTCTCACTCCAGGGGAGGAGGGAATTCATGAGCATCACCATCCATCACGTGCAGATAGCTATTCCAGAAGGGTGTGAGGATAAAGCTAGAGAGTTCTACAGCCAGATTCTCCTTCTTACAGAGGTCCCTAAGCCTCCAACGCTGGCATCCAGAGGTGGAGCATGGTTCTCCACAGGAAACCTAGAACTGCATCTGGGAATAGATCCCAACTTCTCACCATCTACGAAGGCACATGTGGCGTTTTTGGTAGACGACCTTGATGGCATCAAACATAGACTGTTACAGTACGGAGTAAGGGTTATAGATGACCATCTACTGCCTGGGTTCACTCGCTTCTATACGGAAGATCCATTTGGAAATCGCATAGAGATACTTCAGATCCAAGAGGAAAAAGTATGAGTGCAAACCAAGGAGATCTGAAGCTATTATCTAAGGCCCGTGGTACTTTGATAGCCGCAGCCTGCGGGGACGCTCTGGGAGGACCGCTGGAGTTAATGGGTAAAAACGAGATCCGTAGAAACTTAGGGCAGGTAAGAGACTTCATAGGTGGTGGATGGCTCTCGCTTAGCCCAGGAGAGGTTACCGACGATACCCAGATGATGATAGAGGTTGCCCGCAGTATAGCCAAGTTAGGAAGGGTAGACCCACAGGACATCGCAACACGCTTGGTCGAATGGATGAACTCCAATCCAAAAGATATTGACAACACCGTTTTTGAATCACTCAACTTAATCCGAGATGGCACACCTATCTATGAAGCTAGTAAGCTGGTAATCGAACGAGAGGGCTTTACAAATGGCAGCAGAGGAAACGGATGCCTTGTACCGTGTGTGCCTATAGCTCTGCTCCTTTACAAACGAGAGCAAGCGCTCGTGAAGCAAACACGTAGCGTAGCTTCCATTACCCACGCTAACCTAGTATGCCAATGGGCAGCCATAGCGCTGAATATGATGATATCCGAATTACTTAGAGGAAAATTTGAGCAAGTAGTTGTTCGAATAGCTGACAAAGTTCCACAGCCTGAGATCAGTGAGATGTTGCGCAGTATAGAGAAGAAGGGCGAAGACGATCTAGACAACTCTGGAGACGTGCTGGCAACTCTCGAAAGCGCTATCTGGGCATTCGGAAATACCAGCAGCTTAGAAGCTGCTATCATAAAGGCAGCCAATTTGGGAGGAGATGCGGATACCAGAGCAGCCGTTACAGGAGCGCTTGCTGGCGCTCACTATGGAATAGAATCCATACCCCAAAGGTGGCTAGAAAGGCTGCAACCAGCGCAAGAGCTAATAGACCTTGCAGAACAGATAGTACGGATAAGCAGGTAAAGATGAGCACACCCAAGGAAGCCAAGTCTTTCAAGGAGATCGTTTGGAGGATTGTATCCTCAATTCCCAAAGGTAAGGTAATGACCTATGGACAGATAGCAACGCTAGCAGGATACCCAGGATCAGCTCAGGTTGTAGGATGGATACTCCACTATACCCCCCCTGAGCTAAGAATCCCTTGCCAGCGGGTGGTCAACAGATTCGGAGGACTGGCATCAGGCTACGGGTGGGGAGGAGTGTATAGCCATAAGAGAGATCTGGAGAACGATGGTGTAGAAGTTAGAGAGGACTTCACAGTTGATCTTCAGAAGTATCAATGGTTCCCTCCACAAGAGTTAGTGGACGAGTGGCTAAGCTTCAAGCTCGAGTGCTTGAACCGGAATAGCTAGTTTTATTTAGTGAGGCGGAAATCATGAAGCTAGGAATAGTATTTAGTCCTGCCAGTAACTGGCAGGAGATCTTCCAGGCAGCGCTCTTAGCAGACAAGTTAGGGCTGGATTCAGTGGGCTTCTGGGACCATTATCACTCCCTGAAACCTGAATGGGGATATGTCTGTGGATGGGCTTCCTATGGAGCCCTAGCCTGTGCTACCGAAAGGATCAAACTGGTACCTATGGTCATCTGTAATCTCAACTATGCACTGGGTGTAATGGCCAAAGAGACGTCTATGTTAGCCTTGATTAGCAATGGTAGGTTCGAGCTTGGTATAGGAGCAGGGGATTATCCTGAGGAATATGCTGCATGGAATCTTCCTTATCCGGATGCAGATTCTCGCATTACATTCCTAAAGGAGAACATGCTTGCTCTAAAGGAGGTTTGGAAGGGTAAGCAAGTTACGTTTAATGGACAAAAAGTGAAGCTGCAGGATGCTACCTGTACCCCATCCCCCTCAAAGCCACCCAAGATCATAGTAGGTGCTGGTAAATCCAAGAAGCTGATACACTCAGCCTTGGAGTACGCAGACGAAATCAATATCTATGCAGATCAAGAGCTTGTGAAATATACAAAGCGAATAATATCCGACTCGAGCAAACCAATAGGTCTTTCCGTCTACCTCCACCTTGATTGGGATAAATGGCCCCAAGATATCTCCCAAGAGATAGCTAGATGGAAACAAATAGGTATAGACCGACTGTTTATAAACGTCGGCTATGAGTGGCCGCTGCAAGAAAAAGTCAGAGAAATAGCAAGCTCAATTACAGGCCAACTACATCAAGCCTGACATAATAGCCTCAAGCGCTTCCTTAGGTGGGCGCAGATCTTCCTCTTGAAGCTCAGCTAAGGGCTTCTCGGGCAGGCGCATAACTTCTGGGAAAGAAGGTCTGTCTTCGTTGAGATATATCAGCCCCGTTATAAATTCCCTGTTTGTCTGAGCTTCTTCCAATAGCCTCAAAGCTTCAACTTTGTTAGTAGGATCATAATCTCTATCCAGCTTACGTAGCTGGATCACAGAGCCGTCATGCAACTCGACCTCTCTCACCGTGCCAGGGTCATAGTCCACAACTATCTCTTCATACTTCGGCACAAACCCTATCTCATGCAGGGGCTCCTCATTGGCTTTACCATATGGGTAGCTCTTAGTGCTATCCTCGGCGTTGTTAAAGGTCACGCAGGGGCTTATAATATCTATCACAGCGGTACCCTTGAAGCTCATAGCAGCCTTTAACAGTTGACGAACCTGCTTAGCGTCACCGGCAAAGGATCTTGCCACAAAGCCACATCCAGCTATTATCGCCTCCATACATAGATCCATAGGTGGAAGCTCATTAATACCTGCGTGCTTTAGTTTCTGTCCCATATCCGCGGTCGCCGAGAACTGCCCCTTGGTTAGACCATAGACGCCGTTGTTTTCTATTATGTAGACCAGAGGGATATTACGACGAACCATGTGCTTGAAATGCCCTATACCTATGCTACCGGTATCACCATCACCGCTCACTCCTATAGCTAGCAACTTTCTGTTAGCTAATGTAGCGCCAGTAGCCACCGCGGGCATGCGCCCGTGAATGGCATTGAAACCATGAGATCTACCTAAGAAGTAGGCTGGTGATTTGCTCGAGCAACCTATACCACTCAACTTGATTATCTGCTCAGGCTTCAGCGAGAGCTCAAAAGCTGCTGTCATGATCTGGCTGGATATCGAATCATGCCCACAGCCTGCGCAAAGCGTAGAGACTCCCCCCCTGTAATCAGTCCTTTCCAAGCCTATCCTGTTTACTTTTCTTCCAGGAGAGCTCCCAGGCTTAGTTATGGTTTCCATGTTCTAGCACTCCTTTTCCAATAGAGCATTCACTATATAGTTAGCAGTCATAGGCAGACCATCGCAGTAAGCTATAGAGATTACCTTACCAGCGACTTCTGGGAATTCCATACGTATGAGGTTAGCCATCTGGCCATCGTGGTTAAGCTCGATAACGTATGTTCTATCATGTTTCTTTATGAATTCGCGAAGAGTCTCCTCTAATGGCAAGGCTCTTATGCGCAGGTAATCAGTATTCAATCCTTTCTCTGCAAGCAGATCGATAGCCTCCATTACAGGATGGTGTACGGATCCAAAGCTGACTATGCCCACACTCGAATCAGCCCATGACTCTATTACTGGTTTAGGGACTAACTTGCGAGCCGTCTCATGTTTACGTCTCAACCTCTCCATATTCTTTCGCCAGTCATCTGGTCTCTCGCTATACTGGGCGTATTCATTATGACCAGAACCTCTAGTAAAGTAGGCAGCAAGTGGATGATCCGTCCCTGGCAAAGTTCTATAGGGAATACCATCTCCATCTACGTCTCTGTAGCGCGCGAATTCTCCTATGCGTTGCAGGTCCTCTGCAGAGAGCACCTTACCTCTATCCATAGGTTCGGATGGATATTCAAAAGGATCACTCATCCAAAGGTTCATTCCAAGGTCGAGATCACTTAGCACGAACACTGGCGTCTGCAAACGTTCGGCCAAATCAAAAGCCTTGTAGCCAAACTCAAAGCACTCGGCTACAGTTCCCGGGATCAGGCAGACATGTCTAGTATCTCCATGCCCCAGGAAGTAAACTTTGAGCACATCCCCCTGAGAAACTCGCGTCGGCAAGCCGGTGCTAGGCCCTATTCTCTGTATATCCCAGATTACTCCTGGAATCTCAGCGAAGAAACCCAAGCCCGCAAACTCAGTCATCAGCGAGATCCCAGGTCCGGAGGTAGATGTCATAGCCCTGGCGCCGGCCCAACCAGCTCCTAGAACTATCCCCAGAGCCGCCATCTCATCTTCAGCCTGTACGACAGCATAAGTATGGTTACCATCTTTATCTGTGCGTAACTTAGGGAGATAAGACTGTAGTGCTTCTATCAAGCTAGTAGAAGGAGTTATAGGATACCAAGCAGCTACGGTCACTCCCCCGAATATAGCTCCTAGAGCAGCAGCACTGTTACCATCTATAAGTATCTTGCCCCGTGTAGCATCCATCCTCTCCACTCTGTAAGGGTCTTTCTTGATTATGTTCTCCTTGACCCAATCAGCGGCGGAGACTATCACCTGAAAGTTCTGATCAACAACTTTCTCTTTGCCACGAAATTGCTGAGAGAGAGCTGCTCTAATCTCTTGCCTATCAATACCTAGGAGCTCTGCTAAGGCCCCTACATACACCATACTTGCAAATTTCTCCCTCAGCTTCGGGTCGGCTCCTGTAGCTTCCACGAACGGCTTGACCGGAATAGAGTAATATACTATGTCCTCCCGAACTAAAGGCAGCTTGGACTCTGCAGGATATATACAGACCCCTCCTGGCGGCAGAGTCTGTATATCCTCTGCAAAGGTCTGGGGATTAAAAGCTACAAGTATCTCTGCCCGTTCCCTCCTAGCTATATAACCATCTTTATTGACCCGAATGGTGTACCAGGTAGGTAACCCGGATATATTTGAAGGAAAAAGATTCTTTCCATTGACCGGAATACCCATCCGAAACAGGGCTCTGATCAGTGTCAGGTTAGATGTCTGACTTCCGGATCCGTTGACCGTCGCTGCCACTATGGAGAAGTCATTGATCACCTCAGGCGTATTATTTATAGGCACAGCTTGTACGTCTTCAGCCAGGCTCATGACACACCCTCTCGCTTGATATTCCCCTCGTACCAACAGCCTGTATAATTTTATTATGTTTATTAGGCTGCTATTATATGAAGATCTCTAGGCTTATAGTACCACTCATTGACGTCCTGTAAAGGGTATGATTTGCAATATATCTCATATGGCTAGCTTTTTGCTGTAATCAGGTATTGACACAGAATGCCTATAGCGCTATCCTGCAAGCCGGCTTGCACTTAGGTAGGGTGATATGTGGGGGAAGAACGATAAACTGTATGGTTTGAATGCTGGGTTAGTAGCCGAGCTATATCTCAGATACTTAGCCGATCCATCATCTGTAGATCCTTCGACTAGAGCATACTTTGATAGGGTAGGTAATCCGTTCCCAGAAGAGCTTGGGGAGTTAGTATTCCAAACAGAGCTACACACTGAGATAGACATACTCAAGATAGTAGGCGCAGCCAGGTTAGCTAGGCTAACCAGAGAGTACGGTCACATGGCTGCACACTTGGACCCGCTGGGCACTCCACCCCCGGGGGACCCTGAACTCGAACTTGAGACCCATGGTTTGACTGAGGCTGATCTTGAGAAGCTACCAGCATCGGTAGTCGGGGGACCGCTTGCTCAGATAAGTAAGAATGCCCTCGAGGCTTATAGGAAGCTCAGGGATATATACTGCGGATCCATAGGTTATGACTTCGACCAGGTACAAGACTCAAAAGAGCGTGACTGGCTGCGTGATATGGTTGAAAGCCGCAGGTTTGCGGTTGGTGACGACCCGGAGTTCGATCGCAAACTATTGGAGAGATTATCAGAGGTAGAAACCTTCGAAAGGTTCCTCCACAGGTATTTCCCAGGGCAGAAGTGGTTCTCCATAGAGGGTCTGGATATGCTCATACCGATGTTGGACGAGATCATATCCAGAGCGGCAGAATCGGGCGTCAGAGAAGTCGTAATCGGAATAGCCCACAGAGGTAGGCTAAACGTCATGGCTCATATCCTGGAGCAGCCCTATGAAAAGATACTCGCCGAGTTCAAGCATGGCCTCGAACATACGAAGGGGACTTCTAATACGGATGTAGGGGTCGATAGCTGGACGGGCGACGTGAAATATCATCTGGGCGCAACATTCAATATGAAGACCAACAAGGGTCGTACCATACCTATAACTTTGGTTCCCAACCCTAGCCACCTAGAACATGTAAATCCGGTGGTCGAGGGTAGGGCACGCGCCGCCCAGGAAGACAGGAGCCTGCCTGGACCACCTCGTCAAGATGAGCGCGCATCGCTAGCTATACTCATCCACGGAGATGCGGCCTTTCCTGGACAAGGCATAGTTGCGGAAACTCTCAATTTGTCACGTCTTCCCGGCTATCGAACTGGAGGCACTATCCACATCATAGCCAATAATCAGCTGGGTTTTACCACAGAGCCTTCAGAAGGGAGATCTACAACTTATGCGGGAGACCTTGCCAAGGGATTTGAGATCCCTACTGTACACGTCAACGCAGATGACCCTCATGCTTGCATTCTAACTGCCAGGCTCGCAGAAACATATAGGGAGACCTTTCGCAAAGACTTCATGATAGACCTGATAGGATACCGGCGTTACGGACACAACGAAAGTGATGAGCCCAGTTTCACTCAACCCTTGATGTACGAGAAGATACGGAAACACCCTACAGTTAGGGAGATCTTCGCACAGAAGCTTGTACAGAGGGGAGTAGTATCTGCTGAGGAAGCACAGTCCTTCGTGACTAGGGTCGAAGAAAAGCTACGTAGAGCCATGCAGGCTGAGATCGAAGGTAGCAGGGGCCCTGAGTCAGAGATGGAGCTCTTAGAGCCTGAGAAAGACCATTTTCTGCAGGAGACAAAAGTATCTAGAGAATTGATCTCCGAGATAAATGAATCTCTGCTAAGCTTACCCGAAGGTTTTGAGGTACATCCCAAACTCTGGCGCACCCTCGCCAGAAGAAGAGATGCTCTTGAGAGAGGTGAGATAGATTGGGGACACGCAGAGACCTTAGCATTCGCAACGATACTTATGAACGGTACCCCAATTCGTATCAGCGGACAAGATACAGAGAGGGGTACATTTAGTCAACGACACATGGTGTTACATGACATAAAAACCGGGCAAAGATATATCCCGCTGCAAGCAATACCTCAAGCTAGAGCATCTTTTGCCATCTACAATAGTCCTCTATCTGAAAACGCTGTACTAGGTTTTGAGTACGGATACTCTACACACGCACCTGAAGCTTTAGTTTTGTGGGAAGCCCAATACGGAGACTTTGTGAACGGTGCCCAAGTGATGATCGATCAGTTTATTGTGTCTGGGCAAGCCAAATGGAGGCAGAAATCCGGGCTAGTGTTGCTATTGCCACATGGTTACGAAGGGCAAGGTCCAGAGCACTCTAGTGCTAGGATCGAAAGGTTCTTGCAGCTTGCAGCTAACGACAACATTAGGATTGTGTATCCAAGTAACGCATCCCAGTATTTTCATCTACTGAGGCGCCAGGCAGCCAGCCTCAAGTCATCCCCAAAGCCTCTCGTGATATTCACGCCCAAGAGCCTGCTTAGGCATCCACTCGCTATGGCGTCCGTTGAGGATCTTGTAGAGGGCAAGTTCCAAAAAGTTATAGATGACCCGCGTTCAAGTGATATAGCACCAAGGGTTAATCGCATAATCCTATGTAGTGGAAAGATCTACGTCGATCTAGTATCGAGCAAAGAATACAGAGAGGCCAATCACGTAGCTATAGCAAGAGTTGAGGAGCTATATCCTTTTCCTGCAAGGGAGATCTTGCAGGTAGTATCTAGATACTCGGCAGCCAAGGAAGTAGTATGGGTCCAAGAGGAACCGCGCAACATGGGCGCATGGAACTACATAGCCTTGAGACTTAGAAAGATACTCGATCCCGACATCAACTTGGGGTACATAGGTAGACCTGACAGGGCTAGCCCTGCAGAGGGATCTGTAACTTTGCACAACGTACAGCAAAGCAGAATTATTAAAGCGGCTTTCGGAGAAGCTCCAGATATATCTATTAGTGGAATAAGGGAGACCGTAAGACATGGCAGTTGAGATCAGAGTGCCTGATCTTGGAGAATCCGTAGTCGATGTTACAGTTCTAAAGTGGCATAAACAACCAGGGGACAGCGTAGAAGAAGGGGATGTAGTCGTTGAGCTTGAAACAGACAAGGCCAACGTAGAGGTTCCGGCCCCTTCGAGCGGATTCCTGGAGAGTATCTCTATACAGGAAGGAGAATCTGCCTCCGTAGGCGATCTGCTTGGAACGATTACGGAAACCCCTTCACAAGCTAGGGAAACATCACAACCTGAGGAGCCTCAAGAGAGGGAAGAAATCAGACCTCAGGCTGCACATCATACAGAGATGCAACCCAAGGCAACGCCTTCGGTACGTAGACTGGCTGAAGAGTTAGGTATAGACATCTCAAAGATAGAGGGATCTGGAGCCGGCGGTAGAATCACACGGGAAGATGTGCTAGCTACGAGGCAAGCCCCGCCTGGAGCTCAACAGACGGAATCACGTAAAACATTAGAGGCTCAGCCCATCAGGGAAACTACCCCTGCTCCCTCAGAAGCACCTATCAGGGAGCTATCAGAGCTGGAGAGACGAGAGCGTATGTCTACTCGTCGTAGAGTTATAGCCCGTCGCTTGGTAGAAGCTCAGCATACCGCCGCCATGCTCACTACCTTCAACGAATGTGATATGAGCAACGTTATCGAGATACGCCGAAGGCTGGGACCTAGGTTTCAGGAAAAGTATGGCATCAAGCTTGGCTTCATGTCGTTCTTCACAAAAGCGGTAGTTGCTGCCCTCAAGGAGTTCCCTTATCTCAACGCTGAGATAGATGGCGAAGACATAATCCTGAAATATCACTACGATATAGGTATAGCTGTTGGCGCCAAAGAAGGATTAGTGGTACCTGTTATCAGAAATGCAGACCGCAAGAGCTTCGCAGAGATAGAAAAAGAGATAGATGAGCTTGCTACCAAGGTAAGAAATAACACTATATCTTTGGAGGAGGTGCGTGGGGGAACGTTCACCATAACCAACGGAGGTATTTACGGTTCCTTGCTATCAACCCCCATACTAAATCCTCCACAAGTGGGTATCCTGGGAATGCATGCAATCAAGGAAAGACCGGTTGTAGTGGAAGGACAAGTAGTGGTTCGCCCCATGATGTACCTAGCCCTTACTTATG
>JBHORE010000121.1:0-6377 GCA_042408415.1 Thermobaculum sp. | reverse complement strand
AGCATCTCTAGATCGCCAGAGTAATCGGGGTCAAAGACGTAGGCAGCCTCATGTTGTAAGCAACCTACAGTTAACCCCAAGTAGTGATACACCTTGCCCATCCACTGAGCATCTCTGCGAGCAAGGTAGTCGTTGACTGTTACTACGTGCACCCCGCGGCCCTCAAGTGCATTGAGATAAGCGGCAAGGGGGGCAACGAAGGTCTTACCCTCTCCGGTCTTCATCTCGGCTACATTGCCTTGATGAAGTACGATACCACCCATTAACTGGACATCAAAATGCCTTACCCCCAAAGTTCTGCGAGTTGCCTCCCTAACCAAGGCAAAGGCTTCAGGTAGGATGGTATCCATGGATTCCCCTCGAGCTATTCTTTCTTTGAACTCGAGGGTTTTAGCAACCATCTCATCCCGAGATAGTTGCTGTACTTGTGGCTCTAGGTTGTTTATCTTTTCTACAATTGGCCTGAATCTCTTTGCAGCTCTCTCAGCGGAGGAGCCAGTAAGCTTGCTTAGTAACCCCAGCAATTTCTACCTCTTTGCAAATGATGTAACTAATATTCCTAACCAGTCTACCACTTATGACTACTAGGCTACAATCAAGTCGTAGCATACCACCTTATTTAGACGCTTTGTATTCATACAAGGTTCTCTATACTAGGAAACAGTTATGATACTCGCTAGATTCCAAGATAGGTAATTGTAGTTGGTAAGAACACTCTTAGGAGGAGTATATACTCAGATACTACTAGTGTTTAGTTAGATGCATGGTTGGTTACCTTTGAAGAAGTTGTTAGTTACTTTGCTGCAGTGGAGTAAATAAGGTGAAAGAGATCAGAGAACCAAAAGATCTCCCTTCAGTCGAAGAACTTGTGAAGCATTTGGAGCCCTTACAGCTTCCTAGACCACTGTTGGTGGAAGCTGCAAGGGCGAGTATCCAAGAAATGAGAACTCAAATACTTAAACACCTCCATGCACGAGAAGCTTCATCAACTTTAGAAGGAGGGATCTCATTCCTCCGGTTGGTAGAAAGGGCTAAGCAATTTATTGATATTTGGACTAGGTCTTGGCCTGTAAAGGTAATAAATGCCACTGGTGTGTTGTTACATACTAATCTTGGACGTGCTCCTTTATCCAAAGCTGCGATAGAAGCTATGGTGAATGCTGCAAGCTATTGCGATCTTGAGATAGATATAGAAAGTGGCGAACGTGGGCACAGGGATAAACACGTTGCGGACCTGTTAGTAAGGCTGACCGGAGCAGAGGCCGCTACGATAGTCAACAACAACGCAGGAGCACTGTTCCTGACTCTTTCTGCTCTAGCCGCTGGCAGAGAGGTTATAGTCTCCCGTAGTCAATCTGTTGAGATAGGAGGGCGCTTTAGAATTCCTGATGTAATGGCTCAAAGTGGTGCTTTTCTTAAGGAGGTTGGAACTACTAACAGAACTTACGCTTCGGACTACCAGAATGCTATATCAGAGTCCACCGCTGCTCTCTTGGTAGTGCACAGAAGTAACTTTAGATTGATCGGATTCGTGCATGATCCCTCTTTATCTGAAATTGTGGAGATAGGGAAGTTGTACAACCTCCCGGTGATACATGATCTTGGTAGTGGCGCTTTAGTCGATAGCTCAATGTTTGGACTGGAACATGAACCCATGGTCCAAGAGAGCGTCTCTGCTGGAGTAGCTCTAACGCTTTTCAGTGGAGATAAACTCTTAGGAGGTCCACAGGCCGGCATGATTGTGGGGAAAAGGGAGTATATGACCAAGATCCGTAGCCACCCTCTTTTCAGGGCCTTGCGATGTGATAAAGTAACTCTTGCTGCCATGCATGCCACTTTGATGCACTACCTTCGAGGAGAGGAGCAGCAAGCTGTACCTGTACTGTGGATGTTAGGTCGAAAGCAAGCTGATCTTTACTCTACGGTGCAAGCTTGGAGGAGCAGCCTCTTAGATTGCGGGGATGGCTTTGAGGTAAGGGAATCTGTATCAAAGGTAGGTGGAGGTTCTATCCCAGAGATTCCAATAGCAAGCGTTGCTCTAGTTATCGATCCGTCTAAATGGAAGCTTTCAGCAGACGAACTCGCTTATAAACTGAGGATTGGTGACCCGTCTGTAGTCGGTATAGTTGAAGATGATAAAATCTGGCTTGATGCTCGTACAGTAATGCCTGAGGAAGAGCAACTCCTGGTACAGGCCGTAAGAAGAAGCCTGTTGTTTCGAGATTAGGTAACCTCATATGGAGGGGGAGAGTGAAGATATCTTTGTTGATAGAAGGCCAGCAAGGATTAAACTGGCAATACTGGAAAAAGCTCGTACCAGCGATAGACTCTTTAGGTTTTTATGGTCTGTATCGGTCCGACCACTACGTGGACACAGCTCCCCCTAACAAGGATTCTCTTGAAATGATAACTTCTATTACATGGGCATCACTCCACACATCCCGGTCTATATTAGGACCAATGGTAGCCCCTGTTTCCTTTAGAGATCCTGTAATGTTAGCACGTCAGGCTCTTGCTTTACATGATTTGAGTCGGGGTAGATTTGTGTTAGGTCTTGGATCGGGTTGGCAGGAGCGAGAACATGCGATGTTTGGGTATGAATTAGGTACGATCAAGCAGCGCATGGACCGATTGGAAGAATCACTGCAGGTGGTGCGATTGCTGCTTGACAATCCAAATGATAGAGTTAGCTACACTGGCCATTACTACCATCTCGATAATGCCCTATTACTACCTAGAGGCTACATGGGAGGTAGGCCAAAGCTTCTAGTAGGTGGGTCAGGTCGAAGCAGAGTGCTTCCTCTGGTTGCGAAGTATGCTGACATATGGAACTCGCTTAGGGTATCTCCTGAGCAGTTTCGTGATCTCTCTGCTTATCTCAATGAGTTGTGTGGTAGTGCTGGGCGTGATCCTGGTGAGATACATAGGTCATTATTTACCTCGGTGTTCCTTGCCCGGGAGAGTGGACATGTAGACGAAGTGTTGCGTGAGGCAGCCAGCTATTATAGAGTAAACACCAACAACCTCTCAGAGATCGCTGAGTATCTTGGCAATCGCAACGCTATCTGGGGAACGCCAGATATGGTGATTGATCAGATGCGAATGTATCGAGATGCTGGTGTGCAGGAGCTAGTGCTTCGTTGGATAGCTTGGGACGATCTTGAGAGACTCGAAGCATTAGCTGATTTAGCCCAACAAATGGACATTAAATAATGTGCTGGAGGAGAAGATATGCAGGATAACGTACTCACTGATTGCCTTCGCGTTGGAGTTGTGGGCAGCGGATTTGTTGCTAGGTTTCACCTTAATGCGTTCGAGTTTGTGCGCAATGTACGCATCGCCGGTGTCTATAGCCCGAATCCCGCTCATAGGGAGGATTATGCGCAGCTAGCTAATCAGAAAGGTCTAGGTCCATGCAAAGCTTATGAGTCTTTAGAGTCTATGGTACAGTCTGATGAGATAGACGCTATATGGCTGCTTTCTCCTAACTTCACCCGACTGGACCATATGAGGACGATCCACAGATTGGTGAAAGATGGTAAAGCCTCCTTGATGGGAATAGCCTGCGAAAAGCCTCTTGCTCGTACGCTGGCAGAGGGCAGAGAGATGTTGGCTATGGTTCAAGATGCGAATCTAAATCATGGTTACCTAGAAAATCAACTCTTCTCCACCCCAGTACAGCGAGGGAGGGACATTATTTGGCGGCGGGCAGTTCCTAATACTGGTAGACCTTATCTGGCGAGAGCTGCGGAAGAGCATAGTGGCCCACATATGCCTTGGTTCTGGAGACCTGATCTTCAGGGTGGAGGAGTGCTGCTGGATATGATGTGTCATAGTGTTGAGGTTGCTAGGTTCTTGCTGACAGAGCCTGGAAAACCTCGTAATTCTCTCAAATTGATGAGCGCTACTGGTACGGTGGCCAACCTGAAGTGGACTCGTCCAGAATACATTCAGAAGCTTATACAAAACATGGGCCCGGAGGTCGACTATTCAAAAAGGCCGGCTGAGGACTTTGCTAGGGGTATATTACACTTTCAAGATGAATCTGGTAATGACCTTATAGTTGAGGCCACTACTTCCTGGGCTTATGTCGGTCCAGGATTACGACTAACTTTGGAATTGCTAGGACCAGAGTACTCTATGGAGATAAACAGCCTGAACACCTCATTGAAAGTATTCCTATCCAGGGAGGTGCGAGGCGAGGCTGGGGAGGATCTAGTAGAGAAACAGAATGCTGAACAAGGACTCATGCCAGTAGTAGAAGACGAGGCTGCGGTCTATGGTTATACGTTGGAAGATCGGCATATGGTTGAATCTTTCAGGCGAGGTATAAGACCTCTGGAAACTTTTGAGGATGGTGTGGCTGTGCTTGAGATGCTTATGGGACTTTACTTGTCTGCTGAGACTAAGAGCACGGTGGAATTCCCGGATGCGCGTTTGGAGAATTTCGTTCCCGGCGTAGCCAGAGTAGGCTAAAGTTATCTATAACGCCTGGGTATTCTAAGGTTGAACCTAAATGGAAAATAGGCTGGGATACTGACACAGTGCACCCCAGCCTATTATTATCTCTTTTGTACTTATATGCCTCTAATATAGGGGAGGAATGGTAAGGAAAATAAGATTACATGGAATTTTTGCTGTTTTGGGATTAAATCCAAATTGCTAGAGGTGCTTTAGTGACTACTCTGAGCTGGAAAGATATACCACATAGCAGTTTCGAATTTGAACCTGAGTTGCTCAATCTTAGGTGGTGCTTTCTATCTGGTCAGGCATTCAGATGGAAGGAAGATCCTAATGGTTGGTGGATAGGTATAGTTAAAGATTCCGTTCTGCGAATTCGTATGGATGGTTCTACTGTTACCTGGGCAGCGTACCCTAAACTTCCCTGGAAAAATTTCTGGGAGACTTATCTCAGATTAGATTTCGACTTGGCTGCCCTCTATCGCGATTATGAAGGATTTGACCAGTTCGTAGCCTACTCCTTTAGTAGATGGAGGGGGCTACGTGTTCTCTCACAAGACCCATTGGAAACTATTACTTGCTTCTTGTGCACGACAGCCAACTCCATACCTCGAATTACTAGAGCTATTAGCTGCATGAGTAATCTATATGGAAACTACATAGCTACTATAGATGGTATTGATTACCACGCACTACCCACCCCCAAAGTATTGGTAGATGATGTCGTGCCAGTGCTTGATAAAAGATGTGGACTTGGGTTCAGAGCTAATAACCTGGTGAGAGCTATGCAGGACCTGAGATCTAAGCCTATGGATTGGCCCCAGTCCCTTATTGATATGTCATATCCTCAAGCAAGGGCTGAATTGATGACGATCAGGGGCATTGGTAGGAAGGTGGCTGATTGTGTAGCTTTGTTCGCTCTTCGAAAAGATGAGGCTGTGCCGGTTGATACTCATGTCTGGCAGATAGCTCTGGAGCTTTACCTAAAGGAAATAAAGACCAAATCACTTACTACTAAGGTATATGAAACTATAGCTGAGCACTTTAGATCGCTCTTCGGGTATAGAGCTGGATGGGTGCAGCAATACCTTTTCTTCTCCCACCTAAATAGGCATAGATATGACTCTACACTCTAGGAATCTATTCATCGAGGTGCTTGAATGAGCGCGTCGTGGTCCACAGTATGGAGCCGTCTTCTGCCTGCTGTGAGCGTACAAGTAATATCTCGTTAGACTCCCACTGCTCATTAGGATCGTAATCCTCAAACTCCTTCATCAGGCACTCGAGTTGCTCCTCAGACATCCCTTCAGCTATTGTGATATGTGGTATCCAATTGTCCATCTGGTGCTCGTCAGCGTATGGCAAAACCTCATTTACCCCATCAAGCGCCTCTACCACAGCCTTGTGTAGTTCAAGTAACTCTGGAGTTCTCTCTACGTGGACGTATAGCACGTTCTTCCCTGTTCCCTTGAACGTGCCAAGCCCTTTGGCGATCACCTTAACTGGTAGCTTTTCACGTGCTACTTGTTCCAGGGGATCAATCAGCGATCGCGCATCCTGGCAGGTGAAAGGTACCCTCAGGGTTATATGAGGAAATATCACCTTGTTAGCATTAGGGCAGTACCTCTGCCTTCTACCGGCTATCTCCTCTGCGAATTTCTCAGGAAGCCCAAGGACAACACCGTACAATGGTGGTGACTGGGGTGTTTCCTGTCGATACTCCTCAACAGATAGCATATATTCCTCGTTCGGGTCTCCAAAAGTGCCTTCAAGTATACTCATTCCTGATAATATAACATAACTTTTATCTGAAAGTTATTCCAATAAGAACTATACTTATGGGGTTGTTCTTCGTGTTTGTTGTACATTGCTTGTAAGTTGTACAATGGATCATGCTTACTATTAGTAACCATGAT
>JBHORE010000118.1:0-7800 GCA_042408415.1 Thermobaculum sp. | reverse complement strand
CTAGGTGTTCTCGTGGCATTCGTACAGTACACGGAGCGCGCGTTCCAACCTGTCCTGAGACTATCGGAGCAATACAACAACGTACAGATAGCCCTAGCTGCGGCTGAAAGGGTAGCTAGACTCCTGTCCGTTGAGCCCTCGATTAAAGATCCTCAAAAGCCTGTGCCTCTAGGTGAGGTAAGAGGAGAAATAGAATTCAGGGATGTCTATTTTGGCTATAACCCAGAGGAGCCTGTACTTAAGGGCATAAACCTCCATATCAAGCCTGGACAGAGTGTAGCAGTTGTGGGTCCAACTGGTGCTGGCAAGAGCTCATTGGTTTCCCTACTCGCAAGATTCTATGATCCCCAGAAGGGACAGATCCTGCTAGATGGCAAAGATATAAGGACACTCAAACTTGATGAACTTAGACATGCCATCACGGTTGTGCCTCAAGATCCTATATGTATAGCAGGCACGATTACAGATAATATCCGGCTATACGATTCCTCGATATCCTTTGAGGAGGTTCGAAGAGCTGCGGAACAAGCTAATGCTGCAGAGTTTATAGAACAGCTTCCTGAGAAGTACGATACCCTGGTCGAGCCAGGTGGAGAGAATCTTTCTATAGGTCAAAGACAGCTTCTGTCACTTGCTAGGGCTATAGCACTCAGCCCTAAGGGCGTTTTAGTACTAGACGAGGCTACCTCGAGCATAGATACTGCTACCGAAGCACTAATCCAAGATGCTTTGCAGAGAATTCTAAAGAATCGAACAAGTATTATCATAGCTCATAGGCTCACGACGATCAGGAACGCTGATAGAATAATAGTACTTGAGAGAGGTCGAATAGTTGAGGATGGTACTCATGAAGAGTTGCTGGCACGGGGTGGTCACTATGCAAATCTCTATAACCATCATGTGCGTATCCTAATGGGGGTGGCTTAGCAGCTGCCTAATCAGATGCTCTAATGAGCAACTTTCCTGATGCGCTAGATAACAATAATCCTTGTCAAGTTACTCTTAGATTCTACGCGGAGCTAAACGATTTTCTCCCTGCTGACAAGAGACAACAAGAATGGCTGATAGATCTCAACAGGAGGACTTCGATCAAAGACCTTGTAGAGTCTTTGGGTGTACCCCATACTGAAGTTGACATGCTGGTTGCTAATGGAGACATCATAGATTTTTCCTACATCCCAAAATGTGGTGACAGGATAAGTGTATATCCGGAATTCAGATCTTTATCTTTGGAGTACCATCTCAAGCCTGACCCGGATCCAAATCCAAAATTTGTTCTAGATGCTCACCTGGGCAAATTGGCTGGTTATCTTAGAATGCTAGGGTTCGATACTATCTATGACCCTGACTCTTCAGATCTGGATCTGGCTTTTGCCTCAAAGGCTGATGGCAGAATACTTCTTACAAGGGATATCGGGCTCTTGAAAAGAAAAATAGTTTTCAGAGGTTATTATGTAAGAGAAACCGAACCAAAGAGGCAGATCGTAGAGGTGATAAAGCAGTTCAAGCTGCTTGATAAGATCAATCCTTTCGGTAGGTGTGCGCACTGTAATGATCTACTGATAGACGTCCCTAAGCACAAGATCATACATCTTCTACTGCCAAAGACCGTACTTTACTACGACGAATTCAAGAGATGCCGTGGTTGCGGGAAGATCTATTGGAAGGGAAGTCATCATGAGGCTATCCTAAGACTGATTGAATCTATCCAAGAAGAAGTGAGCTTAGAACCAAAAAGACTTCAGACCTCGTAGTAAATATTGGAAATAGTATAGAAGTAGATACGAGGTCCGATTTCATGAAGAAGAGACTACTAAAGATAGCGCTCTTGTCGTTAGCTCTTATTAGCTGTGGAGCATCTAGTGAGGCTACCCCTACCTTGCCTATATCTCAAGGATTACCTTCGATTGTCCCTACTACTATTTCCATGCCTACGCCTATTCCCACAGAGGAACACATAGCTAGCCCAACTCCTGTGCCATCAATTAGCCCAAGTACTGCTCCAACTGTCACGGAGACATCTCCGAGTCCAGTCGCCAGCACGCCTCCATCGGGTAGTGAGTACTCCCTTACTGTTACTGCGAAGGGACTTGCATTTGATGTGAAGACTATAACTGTGCAACCTGGACAATTGGTTGTTATTAAGTTCAAAAACGAAGATTCCGTTCCTCACAACATGGCTTTTTACACGGACAAAACCGCTAAGGAAAAAATATTTGTGGGAAAGATAATCAATGGCCCTAGCAGCACGACATATCGATTTAAGGCTCCAAGCAAACCTGGGAACTACTTCTTCAGGTGCGATGTTCACCCTCAGATAATGACGGGCACATTTATCGTACAGGCCAAAGAGCCGGGTTATTAGGGAAGAATCTCCTCTTCTCCGGATTCTTCTTCGAACTCTATTGTTATGACCTGAGCTATGTTAGACCACGGAATGAAGATCTGGCCTCCATCTTCGCCCTCGACTCCATCCAGTAGGAGCCCTATCTCGTTGTGGTCAACTACGTAGCCTTGGACTATCAGATCGTCCTCATCTTCTGCAAGAGGATTATGGATCTGGAGGACTTCAACGCTCATGCCGTGACTAAAAAACTCTTGTGTCACTGTATGGTCTCCTATGAGTTCTATGTTGTCCTGGCCGTGAATAGGCAATAGTAATAATAACCTATCGATGGGGCACTCACATAGTCTTTATGAGGGTATCTATTATCTGTCCGTCTTGCATTCTATAGAGTACATCAGCATACTCTTCTACTGCTGGGTCGTGAGTTGCCATCACTAACGTTACTTTCGATTCGTCCACAACCTTTCTGAGGAGGTTTAGGACCATCTGCCCAGTCTTACTGTCCAATTCTCCCGTTGGCTCATCAGCAATCAGTATCTTGGGCCTCGTGACTAAGGCCCTAGCTATAGCAACTCTTTGCTGCTGGCCTCCGGACATCTCATATGGCCTGTGCTCAGCCCACTTGGCTAGCCCTACTAGAGATAGGGCTTCCATCACTCGCTGCTTACGCTCTCTAAGACTATACTTGCCGGCTATCCTAAGGGGAAGTTCTACATTCTCAGCAGCGGATAGTATCGGTATAAGCGCAAATGACTGAAATACAAAACCAAATTGGCTACGCCTCAACTTAGTTAGCTCGCCTTCGGAGAGGTTGCTAAGGGATTTTCCTGATATAAATACCTCTCCAGTGGTAGGTCTATCTAGCCCTCCTATGATGTTGAGCAAAGTTGTTTTTCCTGAGCCCGAACGTCCCATCAGAGCCACAAATTGTCCTTCAGACACAGTCAAATTTACTCCCCTGAGAGCTTGCACCTCTTCGCTGCCTACCTTATATTTCCGAACTACGTCTACAACCTGTATGACATGCTGTCTAAACCCATCCTTGTCCACTAACCAGCTATCAGGGCGTATCTGGGAACTCGATTCGGGCCTCATTTCTGTTCACTCTCTCCTTTACTTCCCAGCGGAAGGAATTTCCTTATACGTGATGCTAAGTTCTGCTTCTTAGGTGGTGGTTCATCCTCATCTACCAGAGGCTGAACCTTAGTAACCTCTTCTCCTGGCACGGGCCGGATAACTATACCGTCTGGTAGAGTCTCAAGTATCACTCTTCTTCCGATACGATATAGCTCTCTATACTCCTCCGGTACTTGCAATCTCCCTGCGGGGTCTAAGACGGTGTACTCTATGAAATGGTGCTGTTCTTCCTTAGTCTCATCCTCTTTCTCTGTTTCGACTACTTGTCTTAGAGTCTCGGTACTGGTTTTGCCATCTCTTATTGCTACAGTACGAGATACATGGCGTGAGATCTGAGGGTCGTGTGATACTATTACGACCGTTGTCCCATACATTTCATTCAATTTATGGAAGATATCAAATATGGTCTTGGCTGTAGCCGAGTCCAGTTCTCCTGTGGGCTCGTCGGCCAATAGCAGTTGGGGTTTGTTGGCTAGAGCAACCGCTATCGCTACCCTTTGCTGTTCTCCTCCGGACAGCTGTGCCAGCTTATGCTTCTTGCGATTTCCAAGTCCCACTACCTCGAGGAGTTCGTTAGCCCAGGACTTTCTCTCCGCTGGCTTGATGCCTGCCATCAGCATGGGCAACTCCACGTTTTGTTCTGCGTTCAAATAAGGCACTAAGTTTCTAGCCACCTGCTGCCATACGAATCCTACCACATGTCTTCTATAGTGATTTAGCTGTCTATCGCTAAGCTTCAGCAGCTCCTGCCCAGCTACTACTACCCGACCAGCGGTAGGTCTGTCGAGTCCGCCAATAACATTCATGAGGGAGGTCTTCCCTGAACCAGAGGGTCCGACAAGTGCCATGACCTCGCCTCGCTCGACAGTTAGATCTAATCCTTGTAGGGCTAGGACCTCAACCTGTGCTAGCTTATAGATCTTGACCAAGTTTTCGCATATTATAATTGGCTCACTCATACTGACTCCCCTAGCTTCACTGCCTGGAAGATCTTTATTCTAAGTAGCAGCATTGCCAGTATGACCAATGCTAGGCCAAGCAGCACGGCAAATATAAGATAGATAAGCATTAGCCTGTCCCAAGCTATAAGCACCAGAAACGGCGGAGTTTGTGGATGTTCCCCAGTACTTACCTGTAAGAACGGTATGAACATATCACTGACAAGCACTCCCAGGACAGTTCCTATAACTACACTAAGTCCTATGATAATGAGCTGCTCACAAGCTAGCATCGCGGCCATCTGACCAGTCGATAGCCCTATAGCTCTGAGGGTACCCAACTCTACAAACCTTCTCCTGAAGGAGACTATCGAGTAGAAAAGAAAGCCAAGCCCTGTAAGTATTGCTGAGGCAAGGAATCCCACCGATAACAATCCGTACAAACCCTGACGTTCCGGCCTCCCTTGATCTGATTCTATCTCAGGCTGAGCCACATCCGTTACTATGCTTCGGAACCCAAGTTTGGTTGTGGATAGCTCGATCTGTTCTTTGGTAGTACCCGGCTTTACCTTCAACCATACTTCGTAAGGAAATTCTCCTCCTTCTCTTTGAAATATGTAGTCAATGTTTCCTACAAAGAAGGGCCCATCCTCAGGATAAAGCGTTGGGAAGTAATTTAGCTCACCCACTATGGTAAATGGGACTGGCTTAGACTCATCTACATCCCAAAGGTTAAGTGTGATCTTAGATCCTATGCTTAGTCCTTGCTCTCGCATGAAGTCTCGGCTGACCAATAATCCGTCCTCGAACGTGCCCAAAGCATTCATTAGATATCCCAGAGGATAAGTGGCATAGTCATCTCTCCAATAGGCAATCTTGGGGAATTCCATTCTATCTATACCTAGTAATGTGCCACGCTGACGTGAGTTGCCAACGACTGCCTCCGTATCGCTTCTGGTTACCCTCATGGCATTCTCGACCCCAGGTACTTTCAGATACTCAGTCACTGGCAGAAATAGCCATTTGGGAGTGCCTTCGTCTTGCTGTTCAGTCTGTTGTTGTGATGAGCCGCTCCCAGGTCCTGCTGTAGATGGTTCAGTGCTCTGCCCCAGATCTGCCAATCTCATATCGGCGCCTATATCGTAGTAGACGCGATCGTAAGTATGTCGATCTAGGGTCTTAGCCATAGAGGCGGTGAAAGTAGCCAGGCTAAGAGTCAGAACTATAAGCATGACAGGTCCGGAATACGCCCTAGGGGTGCGTGTCAGGTACCTAAGGGCCATAACACTGGAGATACCCTTTAACCTTCCGATAAGCTGGGCGATGAACCCCAACACAATCGGTAGAATACGCATGCTAAGGAGGCCTAATGCTAGAAGCCAGAGCACGGGAGTGAGTATAAGTAATGGATTCTTGAATGGATCGTCAGAAGGTAGTCCTTCTCCTAGGAAGGAGATGGTGCCCCTCTGCTTGAGCTGTTGATAGCCATACCAGGCGGGTATGAGCAACAGAATATCTAAATATATTTTCTGCCAAAACGGGGCTCCAAGTGACCTAGCGCGCTCTCTCTTGTATGAGATTATAGTATGGCCCGCTGCACCTACTGCAGGAACCACGCTGGCTATTAGTGTCAATACCATGACCCAAGTACCAGCCCTTATGCTCTCTGGGGATAGCTCCACAGGGAAATCATACCTAGGTATGAAGTCGAGAAAAGATCTGGTCCATCCCATTGCCAGTGCTGTGTACTGCCCAAGGCCAATTCCAAGAACTAGTGCCAGTATTCCAAGCCCTAAGCTTTCCAACAAGAAAATACCTAATATGCCCGACCTCGATATACCCCTACTACGTAGTACTGCGATCTCATTTTGCTGTCTCTGTACCGCCATACTGGTGATCATTATGATGAAATAGGCTATAAGCCCAAGTATCGGTATGCTGAATACTATTAGACTTAAAGTAAGGAACCTTACTTGCGTATGTTGCTCAGTAAGAGCATCTTCCGGGGATACCCTAAGTTCAACTGCGGGCAGAAGGGTCGCTGCGTGACGCTCTACCCCTTGCATACGGCCAATTAACTCCTGGGCATGTCTACTACGAACTGAGGTTCCATCTAGTACGTAGTACCACAGCGCCATGTATATACCATCGTTTGGATGGGTGCGAAGTATCCTCTGTGAGAAGGTTTGCTCTGGGACCATGAGCACGTCCTGCAGTGACTGAGGACGAATAAACCAATATGAGTCAGAAGGGTCTATAGGCTCCCAGATACCAGATATCTTTATGGGCAGCCTAAGCAAATTATCCCCAACACCTTTTTCCATTACTATGTAGTTCTCGCCAACATGCAGGCCTAGCTTATCAGCCAAACCTTCATGTACTAGAACCTCTACTGGGCTATTGCTATCGTTACTTGCAATCTTGGGCCATCTTCCCTCTACGATCTTAACTTTCTTTTCCAGGCCGCTGGCAAAGCCCACGCTTACCCACTCAAGTTGCTCTTCGCCCTTTTCCTCTTTATAGGCTGTACCTTCAGGGGCAAGTAGGCGTATCTTATCGGTGGTAACGTATCTTACATAAACCAGCGGTGGCAAGCCCAAATCTCGGGCTCCATACTTAGTAAAGTACTCATCGGCGCTTCTAAATCCAGATAGTGGCACTCTTTGCTCGTTTGAAGCTACAGCCATGAACATGTAGGAGAACGGGGGTCTTAGGTTACCTTCCTGTTCTTCCAGAAGCTCTGTGCGCAGGATTCTGTAACCTACCGCATCAGCATATAGAGGGATGCTTACCACTAAGGTGATGGCAACTACGAAACCTGCAAGCAGAGCAAGCACAAGCCCGAGATAACTTTTTTGTCTCAGGAAGGCTATCTTGACGATACCTAGTAAGTTAAGCAGCCAGTACACAGACACCCCTCTCCTCTTGGGTTAGCTCTACTGTCCCACCACTTTTTGGCCTTCCTTCAGACCACTTGTTATCTCAACTTTATCCTGGCTTTGTATACCTAGCTCCACATCTACTCTCCGTTGACGGTCTCCTTCTTGCACTACCACAAACTGCCTACCTTGGAATGTCCTAATAGCCTGTGGAGGAAGCCAAAGTACGTTGCGTTTCTGCTGTAATATGACGGTGATATTTGCTATGTCGCCGATATCTACGTCTAGTCCATCTGGGTCGTAGCTTATACGTATTGCTCCACCACTGCCCTGATCACCTGTGGGTAGCATTCTGATCTCACCACTTACTACTTTGTCAGAATAGCGTAGAAACCTTATCTGTACCTTCTGGTGGGGACTAAGCTGAGAGAGCTCAGCGCTAGTAGTGTTGTCTACTCGTATCTCCTTCTCCCCAGGGTCCATTATGGTCATGACTGAC
>JBHORE010000117.1:0-4095 GCA_042408415.1 Thermobaculum sp. | reverse complement strand
CATACACAGCCGGAGCACACATGCTTACACCCTCCAAGTTAATGGCATAAGTAAGCCTCCAGAGCTGTCTTATCATCAATACCTCCTGTTATATGGGTACTGTTATACTTAGAAGAAAGAATTAGAAAGAGAAGTTGAAGTGAGTCAGGTCATCCAAGAAGAGGAAATAGTTGCCAAGCAATATGATCTGAATCTGATTAGGAGGCTGCTTACTTACATTGTTCCCTACAAGGGTCTAGTTATCCTAGGCGTATTTCTACTTATTAGCACCTCCCTAACAGATCTCGCAGGTCCCTATATTATCAAAATAGCTATTGACAACTACATAGCACAAGGCAATTTTAACGGGCTCCTGTTCATATCCGTTGTCTACTTTATCATAAACTTGCTCAGCTTCCTGTTTCGCTACCTCCAGAGCTATGCAACAGGCGTCCTGGGACAAAAGATAATGTATGACCTAAGGATGGAGCTCTTCAGCAAAATCCAAAGCCTGTCATTGTCTTTCTTCGATAGGACGCCAGTAGGCAGGATCGTAACAAGAGTCACCAATGATGTAGACTCCCTCAACGAGCTTCTGACATCAGGTATGGTCACGATTATCGGTGACACTTTTACGTTGTTAGGTATCACGGTCCTTATATTTTGGCTCAATTGGAAGCTAGCAATAGTAACTATGCTAGTTGTACCCATACTGGTGGTAATCACTAATTTTCTTCAAAAGAGGATGCGTGCAGCTTTTAGGGCATTAAGAGTCAGGCTATCACGTATCAACGCATTCATATCTGAAAATGTCAGTGGCATGCATATAGTTCAACTATTCAATCGAGAGGATAAGAACTTTCAACAGTTTGATGCCCTTAATCAGGACTATAAGAAATCAGCACTGCGATCACTATTCTATTTTGCCCTTTTTGGACCATTGCTCTCACTAATTACAGCTTCAGCCACCGCTTTAGTTATATGGTTTGGAGGAAGGAGCGTAATAGCAGAAACCCTTACCATAGGGTCCTTGGTAGCATTCCTCCAGTACGTAGATAGATTCTTCCTACCCATTAGAGATCTATCAGAAAAATATAATGCTTTGCAAAGCGCTATGGCTGCCTGCGAACGTATCTTCCAGCTGCTAGATGAACAGCCAGATATCAAGGATGCTCCTGATGCCAAGCCGCTGCAGCATATTCGAGGAGAGATTGAGTTTAAGAATGTCTGGTTTGCCTATAATGATGAAGAGTGGGTGCTAAAGGATGTAAGTTTCAAGGTTTTGCCAGGAGAGAGCGTGGCGCTAGTCGGCGCTACTGGAGCAGGCAAGACCAGCATAATAAGCCTGCTATGTAGATTCTACGACATACAGAAAGGGCGGATACTTATAGATGGCATTGATATCAAAGAGATCTCAATCAAGGATCTCAGAAGGCACATAGGGTTAGTTCTACAGGATCCATTTCTGTTCACAGGAACTATAGCTAGCAACATACGCCTGCATGAGTCCAGCATCAGTGATCGGCAAGTCGAAGAGGCTGCCAGGTACGTAAATGCCCATACATTTATAGAAAAACTGCCTTTGAAATATAACGAGCCTGTCCTAGAGAGGGGTGCAGGGCTCTCCCATGGGCAAAGGCAGCTTATATCGTTTGCCAGAGCTATAGCCTTCAATCCAGAGTTGCTGCTGATATTAGATGAAGCAACTTCAAGTATAGATACCGAGACGGAAGCGCTTATTCAAGAAGCTCTCGCCAAGATTATGAAGGGCAGGACGAGCATAGTAATAGCCCATAGGCTATCGACTGTACAGAACGTAGACCGCATTATAGTGATGCACAAAGGTCGAATAGTCGAGCAGGGCAATCATCAGGAGTTACTTGCTCAAAGAGGTTATTATTATAGACTCTACGAACTCCAGTACCGTTCAGAAGCTATCGCTTAGGACTCTTGGCATCATACTTGATGTCCATCTATATCTGAACAGAACTTGCAATAGTTCTTAGTAACTGAAGAATTTAAAGTCCCCCAGTTGTATAATGAGCATAAAGATATGAGTTTCAATCATCATCCTCAAAAATTCATAGATAGCTTTGGTAGACATATAGAAGACCTGCGAGTGTCCGTTATAGATAAATGCAACTTCAGGTGTACTTATTGCATGCCAGCAGAGGGTTTGCCATGGTTGAAGAAATCTGAGCTACTGACCTTCGATGAGATAGAGCGCCTTGTAAGAATATCTGTAGAAAGAGGAATTAAGTCTGTACGTGTCACAGGTGGCGAGCCTACGGTGAGGGCTGGTCTACCGGAGCTTATACATCGCTTGGTCAACATCCCAGGCCTAGAAGATGTATCTTTGACAACGAACGGCTTCCTTCTTAGAAAGATGGCGAAAGACCTGGCAGAAGCAGGTCTCACCCGCATAAATGTAAGTCTGGACACTCTGGTGAGGGAGAAGTTTCAGCACATAACAAGAAGAGACCACCTTTCTGAGGTGTTGGCAGGACTGGAAGAACTCGAGAAATATCCTACTATAAGGCCAATCAAGATCAACACAGTAGCTATAAGAGGATTCACAGAGCCAGAAGTACTCGATTTCGCTCGACTTGCCAGAAGAAAGCCTTATGTAGTCCGATTTATTGAGTTTATGCCTTTGGATGCGGATCAAACCTGGTCCCCGGACAAGATCCTGACCGGCAGAGAGATATTTGAGATGATTAATGCCGTATATCCCTTAGTTCCAGTTGACACGGACCCCTCCTCCACCAGCAGGGTATACAGGTTCGCTGATGGTAAAGGAGAGATAGGATTTATAAATCCAGTCTCTGAGCCTTTTTGCTCCACATGTAACAGAATTAGGATAACTGCAGATGGTCAACTGAGGACTTGTCTGTTTTCTACTTGGGAGACGGATCTACGCACTCCACTAAGATCAGGTATGTCGGATGACCAGATAGGGGAAATAATGCTGCAAGCTATCAAGAAGAAGGAAATGAAGCATAAGATAAATGAGCCAGGCTTCGTGAGGGCTAACAGGACTATGAGCCAAATAGGTGGTTAGTATATAGCCTTTAAGTGAGACTTATATCTCAGTAGCAGTTTGTGAATTACCTCTGATAATCCCTCAGTAGTTTGAATGCCGTTGAGATCCTCTAATCCATACCATCCAACATCTAGTGCATCATCCCTCGCAATTGGTTCTCCACCTGCCCACAGTGCTAGAAAGTCGACGATAACGTAATGATAGGATATCTCACCATCCGGAGTGTGATAAATACGCTCAACTACTTCGTATAGATCTAGCGGGATGCAGTCAATAGAGCATTCCTCTCTAATTTCCCTCCTAACAGCATCCTGTAGCTTTTCACCCAACTTGACTTTGCCCCCGGGCACGCTCCATAGACCCTGGTTAGGAGGATTACCTCTACGAATCAAAAGTATCCGGTCGTCCTTAAGCACGATAGCCCCTATAGCTACGATGGGGCTTCTCGATTCCATATGCTGCATAGAGCACTATCGCCTGCTAGTTAACAATTCATCAGGTAGATCTATCTTCTTGCTTCTAGGTAGAGGAAAGCGAGACTTCTTCTGATTTTGGCGCTCGTCTCTGAAGGTACTCCAGTCAACTATCCTCTCAGTAAACAGGATACCATCAAGGTGGTCCACCTCATGTTGGATACATTGGCTAAGAAGTTGTTCTTCAGCTAGAAGCTTATGTTCCTTGCCGCTCAGGTCTCTGTAACGTACCTCCACCCATGGGGCTCTAGGAACTTCAGCATATCTACCAGGGAGACTAAGGCAACCCTCCTGCATAGGAATCCTATCATGAGATACCTTTGTAATCTCAGGATTTATCATTACATACAGCTTAGGCGGAGATACCTCAATCTGGTTACCATCTTCATCTTGCTCGTATTTCCCTGGCATCTCCATCACTACGACCCTACGTAGATCCCCGACTTGAACTGCAGAAAGTCCCACCCCGTCGGCCTCGCGCATCGTCTCGATCATGTCCTCAATAAGCTTCCTCAGTTCGCTATCAAATTTAGTCACAGGCGAGGACCTCTTCCGAAGAATGCTTAGATCATCTGGATTTTCCATTTGTAATATTCTTCG
>JBHORE010000113.1:0-5972 GCA_042408415.1 Thermobaculum sp. | reverse complement strand
CATACCGTGGTGGTACTTGGCCACCAGAGAGGCAGCGACACGAAGGAGAACCTGAAGCGGAACTTCGGCATGCCTCGTCCTGAGGGGTATCGGAAGGCGAAGCGGATCATGGAGCTGGCTGCTAAGTTCTCGTATCCCTTGATCTGCTTTATAGATACGCCGGCTGCGGATCCTGGGATGCAGTCCGAGGAGAGGGGGCAGGCGCAGGCGATCGCTGACTGTCTGTACACCATGGCCAACCTTCCTGTGCCGGTGGTTGCGACGGTTATAGGCGAGGGCGGCAGTGGAGGGGCTCTGGCCATAAGCGTGGCGGATCGTCTGTACATGATGGAGAATGCTATCTACTCTGTGGCTTCGCCTGAGGCCAGTGCGACTATCCTGTGGCATGATGCCAGCAAGGCGCCGCTTGCCGCGGAGGCCATGAAGATCACAGCGCAGCATCTGCTGGAGTTCGGGATCATCGATGGGGTAGTGCCCGAGCCCGACGAGGGGGCACACGCCGAGCCAGCAGCGGCCATAGCGACGCTGGGGGATTACATTGCCAGCGCGTTGAGAGAGCTGGATGCGAAGTACCGGAACGGCCGGGCGTATAAGTCCTCTGCCTTGATAGCCGACAGGATGGAGAAGTACAGGCGCATAGGCAAGTGGCAGGAGGAGTCTCGGACGGCCATGAGTGAGATTCAGCCTTCTTCATAGCTTACTGCAAGCCTTATTGCAAGCTTCTCTCGTGGCACTAGGCAGCAAGGGGAGCGCAGATCGCGGCTCCCCTTGCTAGGTGCTGGGCTATCAGGCGTTGAGGTTTTGGATCAGCTCGATGAACTGTGGGTACAGGGTCTTGGTCTTGCCGGCGATCTGGGCCAGGGGCACGGTGGTGAGGTCCAGGCCGTGCAGCACGACCATTTGGCCGAAGCTGTTGTTATGTGCCAGCTCGACGGCCTTCTCGCCATAGCGGGTGCCCAGTATGCGGTCGAATGCGGTGGGTGAGCCACCCCGATGCAGGTGCCCTATCTGGATGGATCTGGTCTCCCAGCCTAGTCTGCTCTCGATCTCCTGTGCCAGGCGCTCGCCCACGGCCTTCTCAGCGAGTATCACGTGCCCGAAGGCGTCGGTCTTGGCGTTCTCAGGTACTTGAGCCTCGCCGAAGCTGATGCCCTCAGCTGCCACGACTATTGCGTAGCTGCGCCCTCTGCTGCGTACCTTCTCCAAGCGTTGAGCGACGTCATCGAGGTCGACCTCTATCTCGGGGACGAGGATCACGTCGGCCCCTCCGGCGAGGCCACCAAAGCCGGCGACCCAGCCAGCGTCTCGACCCATGGCCTCCACGACCATTACTCTGTGGTGGGACCTGGAGGTGGTTCTGAGCCTGTCTATGGACTCCATGAGGCGGTTTACTGCGGTGTCGAACCCGATGCAGTAGTCGGTCTCGGGGACGTCGTTATCCATGGTCTTGGGCACGCCGACCACTGGGAAGCCTCTGCGGTCCAGCTCGGCGGCGACGCTCAGGGTGTCATCACCGCCTATGGCTATCAGGACGTCCAGGCCGTTCTCGCGGAAGTGGTTCTCGACGGCCTTCATGGTATCTTCCGACTTCATGGGGTTGGTGCGGGATGTGCCCAGGTTGGTGCCCCCGACCTCATGGATATCCTGTACCCATTCTCTATCCAGCGGGATCGTTAGGTTATCCTGTACGCCTTTCCAACCATCTAGGAAGCCGACGACTTCGTCGCCACGGGAGAGTGCGCTCAGGACCACTGCGCGGATAGCGGCATTGAGCCCTGGTGCGTCCCCTCCTCCTGTCAGAACACCAACTTTCATGCTCTTCTTCTCCTGGAAAGTGAATATAGGCTGTCTGAGGGTTTATAGTATAAGCATGATAACCGGATGTGTTGGCTGCCCGTGGGGGCAGGACCGGTGCCGAAGGTGGGATTCGAACCCACACGGGGTTTCCCCCACTCGCTTTTGAGGCGAGCGTGTCTGCCGTTCCACCACTTCGGCTCTTCAATATGGCAGTATAAGTAAGAAATATATCTTCAGTCAAGCGGTGAGCAGTGGAAATACCAAGCGACGATGAACTAGTTATAAGGGCGCAGGAGGGAGACCTGGATGCCTTCAACAAGCTTGTGGAGCGGTATCAGGTCCAGCTGTACAACCTGGCCGTCAGGTATATTGGGGATCCCTTCCTTGCAGAGGATGTGACCCAGGAGGCGTTTGTGGCGGCATGGAGGGCCATACGGAGCTTTCGTGGTGGGTCTTTCAGGTCGTGGCTCTTTAGGATATTGATCAACGAGGCTCACGATCTTAGGCGGAGGCATGTCAAGCGTACGCCAGGGTCGCTGGACCAGATCCTGGAAGAGTCTGGGGAGTTCCCGCAGATGGGGGATCCTCACATGGGTCCAGAGGACAGCGCTGTGTCTGCAGCCACCATGAGAGCGATCGAGAAGTACATCCAGAAGCTGCCCGAGGAGTACAAGCTTGTGCTGCTGCTGGTGGATGTGCAGGGGCTATCCTACGACGAGGCGGCCACGGCGCTGCGGCTGCCGCTTGGGACTGTGAAGTCGAGGCTGTTTCGGGGAAGATGCATGCTGCGTGAGTTCTTGAAAGATTCGGGGGAACTGTAAAAGAATTGTTAACGTCTAATATCCAGAAGCTACAAGGAAGGTGGTGAGGGGTTTTTGGAGAAGATGGAGCCTACAAGTCATCCTGAACCAGAGAAGCTGGCGGCCCTGATAGATGGTGCCCTGCCGGATACCGAGAGGATATTGGTCAGGCGTCATGTGGAAGCCTGCCAGACCTGCAGGCACGCGCTGGAGGAGATGGAGAGGGTGGTCGCCCTGTTGCGTGCCCTGCCGCAGTACGCTCCCAGGAGGTCTTTCCTGCTGGATGAGAGCCACGCGAAACAACGTCCTGTAGGCTCCTTTGCGTCGGTATACGCATCTCTTGCCGCCTCGGTGATTCTTGCACTGGGGATGGCGCTGTCGCTCCTCATCGGTGGGTACGGGCCAGATCAGCCGGAAATAGTGCTGACCCCTGAGGATTCCAGGGTCTCGCAGGAATCCGTTCAGGGGATGGCTCCGACCATGACGGTGAGCGCTGGCATGCTGATGCCTGCTGGAGTGGGAGCTGGTGCTGCCCCCACGGTGACGATGAGCCTGGAGACTCCTTCCTCCGCGTTTGCGCCCAGCGACAGGTCTGTGGGCTCTACCGGCAGCTCACAGGGTGCACAGGGCGCGGGCAATGACTCTCGACCCTCTCCTGTAGCTTCGGGGGGGCAGGAGCAGGTTGGGACCTCCAGCTCGAGTTCCAGCGACTATACTGGCACCCTGGCGCGGACTCTTGGAGCTCTGTCGCTGGGATCCTTGTTGCTGTCCATCCTGCTTTTCATGCGTACAAGGCTCTACTTGAGGTGATCCCTTAGGGTATACTCGATCTGTGAACGACGGTAGTATCTCTGCCAGTGTGAGAGCTCTCAGGGGACGATTGCTTCTGGGGTTTGGGCTTGGCCTGCTGGTAGTGCTCGTCCTGGTGATGCTGACGGACCTGCGGAAGCTGGCGAGCGCCCTGGAGACCTTCAGGTGGGAGCTTGTGCCTTTGATCCTGGGGCTGACGCTCTTCAACTACGTGCTGCGCTTCCTCAAGTGGCACTACTACCTGGGTCTGATCGGCGTCAGGGGCATCAGGGTCTCTCAGAGCATAGCGATCTTCCTATCGGGGCTAACGATGGCCATTACGCCTGGCAAGGTGGGGGAGCTGCTAAAGAGCGTGCTGCTGAGGAGGGTGAGCGGCACGCCTATCAGCGTCTCTGCGCCGGTGGTGATGGCCGAGAGGCTCACGGATGGGATAGCCCTGATAGTTCTCAGTCTAGGCGGTCTCTACCTCTTCCACGTTGGTGGTGCGATGCTGGGGCTCATAGCTCTTGGGGCGGTGCTGCTGGTGCTCCTGTTCCTGACGGAGGGTGGTAGGGCGCTGACCATGGCTCTGGCGGGGGTGGTGCCTTTCGTGAGGGAGCGGACCCACCATGTGGTAGCGCTGTACGAGAGCTCCAGGAGGCTGCTTGCGCCGAAGCCTCTGCTGCTTGCGATCGCCATCGGGATAATCTCCTGGTCAGGGGAATGTCTAGCGTTCTTCCTGGTGCTGGCGGGGCTGGGGGAGGAGGCTTCCTGGCGACTGCTGGTGACTGCGGCGTTCGTGCTGGGGGCCTCGACGCTGCTTGGCTCGGCCTCGCTGATGCCCGGGGGGCTTGGTGTGGCAGATGCCTCGGTGGCGGGGCTGCTGCTGCTCGTCATGCCCGGGGCTGTTACGGTACCGGAGGCTGTGGCCGCTACCCTACTGATCAGGTTCTGCACGCTGTGGTTCGGGGCCCTGGTGGGGGTGATGACGCTGCTGGCTACCAGGAGGATGTTCGAGGGGGATACTTCGGAGGTGGGGGATTCTCTTGAAAATTCTCGAACGATTTCTGATATACTGAGTTGATTAGAGGAAGATTATACATAAAGTAGGAGGCAGAATGACTTTGGAGGCAACCGACAAGGCGTCGGTAATAGAGCAGTTCAAGAGGCACGACAACGACACCGGCTCCACGGAGGTACAGGTGGCTCTGTTGACCCAGAGGATACAGCACCTGACGGATCACCTTCGGGAGCACAAGCACGACAACCACTCGCGTCGGGGCCTGCTCAAGCTGGTGGGGCAGAGGAGGCGCCTTCTGAGATACCTCTACAGGCACGACCTGGAGAAGTATCGCGAAGTGGTGAGAGCTCTAGGTCTACGAGAGACAATTGGCATCAGGAGATAACCCTGTGCCGCTTATATCGCAACAACGAAGCCCAGGGCAAGCGGCCCTGGGCTTTTCATAGAGGTGTGGAACGCAAAGATGATTAGCAAGTTTGAGACTATTTGGGCAGGACGGAAACTATCTATAGAAACAGGCAGGATAGCTGGGCAGGCACACGGAGCTGTGCTGGTCCAGTACGGAGACACCGTGGTCCTTACCACGGCGGTGAGGGCGGATGCACCCTCCAACATGGACTTCTTCCCACTGACGGTACAATACGAGGAGCGGATGTACGCGGCGGGCAAGATCCCTGGGGGCTTCATCCGACGTGAGGGCAGGCCCTCGGAGAACGCGACGCTGGCTGCGAGGCTGACCGACCGCCCTCTGCGCCCTCTCTTCCCGAAGGGCTACAAGTACGAGGTGCAGATCATCACCACGGTACTCAGCACCGACCAGCAGAACGAACCCGACCTTCTCTCGATAATCGGGGGCAGCGCGGCCCTGAGCATCTCGGACATCCCATTCCTGGGGCCTGTGGGTGCGGCGAGAGTGGGGTACATAGACGGGGAGTACATACTCAATCCCACTGCCGAGCAGCGGGAGGAAAGCTTGTTGGACCTGACTGTGGCAGGCACGAAGGACGCCGTGATCATGGTGGAGGGCTCGGCGCATGAGCTGCCGGAGTCGGTCATGCTGGGTGCGGTGGAGTTCGGGCACAGGATGCTGCAGGACACCATCACGCTGCAGGAGCAGCTGGTGGCGGTGGCGGGCAAGCCCAAGCACCACTTCGACGTCCCCGAGGTGGATGAGGAGTTCACTGCTCGGGTGCGCGAGTGGCTGGGCGACAAGCTCAAGGAGGCGGTGAACAACCCTGATAAAGTCCTGCGCGAGGAGGCTATAGCTGAGGTCAAGGCCAACCTGATCGCCGCGATGATCAGCGACGACGTGGCGGACCCGGCCGACCTGACGGGTGCGGTGGCCCGCGAGTTCGAGGCGCTCCTCAAAGAGGAGGTGCGCAACAGGATACTCAACGAGGGTGTCCGCCCGGACGGGAGGGGCCCGAAGGAGATCCGCCCAGTCTCGGCGGAGGTGGGGCTCCTGCCGCGGACGCATGGGTCGGCCCTCTTCACTCGTGGCCAGACCCAGATCATAAGCGTGGTGACGCTAGGCACCAGGCGAGAGGAGCAGATCCTGGACGACC
>JBHORE010000111.1:0-10610 GCA_042408415.1 Thermobaculum sp. | reverse complement strand
CCATGCCCTATCAACAGGATATTAGGTCTAGGCTGCAAGATGTTCCCTCCTTCTAGATAGCAAGGAGAGCTGTTTTCATCCTCCATCATCCAGTTATGCCACGTGATATCCTGCCCTATAGAGGCATGCTGCAGGATGAACCTCCATAACAGGTTTTCTCGTCTGCGCACCTTCTGAGAGTTCCAGCCCACAAACATCTCTTGACCTATGACGGCCGCAAGGTCGCGCACAAACATCAGATTCGGTATTGGCTGAAGTTGATACAGATTATGTCTTATAAAGTCAGAAACCGAGATGTCCGAGCCTACGAGCTTACCAGCTATCAGTAGGCGAGCCAAGTAACTGGCATCATTTTGAGATTCATCCTCGAAAGCTGCTTTTAGCTTGATGGCATCCTCAGCATACAGCCCTTCCAAAGCTGACACGCCCTCTACTAACCTGAGCTTATCCAGAGGGTCCGAGGAGGACAAAGCCTCCTCAAGGAGGGTAGTAAACTGGAAAACCTCGATATCAAATATTTCCTGTAAGACTCTCACCAAGGTAAGGTGTTCCTCTCTAGCACCCTTCTCATAGAGGATATCGCTAAATAGAAAGTCACGTAGCCTGGAGGGAGCAACCATGGAGAGCTCACCCCCTGGTGTATGTACCAGGGCCTTCCGGAGCACACCGCTCTCGGAGCTCACTTGTAACTTACTCATCTAGCTACATAACCTCAGGAGCTTCTATACCAAGCAAGTACAAGGAATTTGCCAGACACACCTTGGTGGCATATACCAGAGCTAACCTGAAATTGCGTACTTCCTCCTCTGCCCTCAAGACAGGGGAAACTCTATAGAACTCATTGAACGTCTTAGCGAGTTCGTACACATAGTTGACAACATGCAGAGGCTTGTACTCCCTGGCAGCCCGCTCCACGCTCTCGTTCAGGCGCGAGATCATCTCGAGCAAGTTGGTTTCCACGGTCGACAGCTCGCCCACCTTGAGATTTTCCCAATCTATGTCAGGAGCTTTCTCGAGTATTCGACAGGCCCTAGCATGAGCGTACTGGACATATGGTGCGCTAAAGCCATCAAAATCCAAGGCTTCTTCCTTATCAAAGACCAGCACTCGAGTATTGTCGCGGTTGAGCATCCCAAACTTCATGGAGCCAATACTTACTATGCGGGCTATCCTTTCCTGCTGCTCTTGAGGCATCTCAGGATTCTTCTCGCGAACGACCTCGAGCGCCCTCTCGTACATCTCTGTGGCGAACTCGTCATATCCTACAGTTGTACCCTCGCGCGAGGACATGGGCCCCGTCGGTAGAGAAACAAGCTCGTATGGTATATGCTGGCTGTTGCGAGCCTGCTCATAGCCCAGTAGCTCAAGCACCTTGAAGACCTGCTGGAAGTAAAGGGTCTGTCTGACATCTACCACGTTCAGTATACGATCGACCTTGTATTCATCGAACTTCGTACGGGTTAGAGCAAGCTCTTTCGTTTGATATAGAGATGTGCCGTCGCTGCGCTGGAGGACAATGGTCCTGTAGGTCTCCTTTTCTAGCCCAAGTTTCTGATCAATTCTTACAATAGGTGCGCCCTCATCTATCTCGGCAACCCCCTTGTTCAGAAGGTCCTGCACGATCTTCTTGCCAGGCTCCTCGAAGTCACTCTCGTAGAACCAAACATCGAAGTTTACGTCCAATTCTTTAAATATCCTGCGGAAATAATTCAGGCTCCACTCACGCGTTCGCCTCCAGAGCTCTACTACCTCTGGGTCCCTTCTGTCCCAGCGTGCGAAGAGATCTCTGTACTCACGCTGATAATCGGGATTGGATTCTATGGCACTGTTGGCCTCTACATATATACTTTCCAACCATGGGCCGATCTTATAAGGATCTGCAGGAGGCTGTTCGCCACTGTGCCACTTATTGTAGCCCCATAGCCACTTGATGACGTGAGCGCCTATATCACCTATATAAGACGCCTTAAGCACCTTTCGATAGCCCGCAAAATCCAGTATGCGTGCTATGGAGTCTCCTAGAGCAGTGTTCCTCAGATGACCTATATGGAACTGCTTGTGAGTGTTAGGCTGGCCGTACTCCACCATCACGGTCTCAGATTTCGGATTGCCTCGCCCGTAACTATCCCCCTGCTCGTGCACTGTAGCAAGTAACCTCAAAGCTACGTCTGAGGGCTCAAAGAACATGTTTACATACCCATTCTGGGCCTGAACATCCGCAAATATACCCTTTCGGGACAGGTAGTTGGCTATCGATTCGGCCAGCGATTGCGCCTTCTCACGGGAAGCTGCCTCCAGCAACTTACGAGCTTCCTTCTTGGATAATCCCTCAGGGATATCTACTTGAACCTCATTCCTGGCTAGTTGATGACACACCGAGGTAGCTAATCCCCATTGCCCAGAGAAAGGTATCTGCCTAAGATCTATATTTTCAGGCTGGGGTAGGCCCAGCTGTGCTATTGCTTCTCTGATTAACTCTTTAGCCTGACTTATCTCCTGCTGTAACACCTACAACTATCTCCGAACCCATACTTTCATTACGACTCTCAGATTATAAGGTAAGCCATCCTAAGTGATCCAGAATGCTCAGACTCTTGGCATAGAGCGTGCTGCGTATTATTATGGATAAATGTACATAAATTTTACCCGGAGGGTACGTACATGTCGCAGGGAGGAGTAATTGACCAGATAAGAGAAGGCATGGAAGTTCTATCATCGGATGGCCAAAAGTTGGGCAAGATCAAGAACATCTGGTATGGAGCAGCCTCTGGTATGTCGTCCGCATATAGCGATGAGGAGAGCTGCATAGAGGTCAGAAGCGGGGGGTTGTTCAGCAAGGAGACGCTTTACATACCATTCCGCGAGATCGTAGATGTATCTGGTAACAACGTCAAGATTAAGGCCGATGCCCAGGCTGTGCACAAGAATCCAGCCTGGCATACAAAGCCCTCATGGATTGGCCAATAATAGAGCATATCTAATATTCTCTTTGGTGATTGTTAGTTTTTACTTATGAAGATTCTTCTGCAAAGAGTGAGCAGAGCCGAGGTCCGTGTTGATGGATCTCGCGTAGCAAAGATAGATAGAGGTCTCCTGCTGTTCGTGGGTATATCCCAGGAGGATGGCCCCGAAGTCATAGCTCCAATGGCGGAGAAAGTCGCCAACCTGCGGATATTCGAGGATGAGCAGGGAAAGATGAATTTGTCTGCCCTGCAGGTGGGCGCAGATATCCTTGTCGTCTCACAATTTACTCTACTTGCTGACGCCCGCAAAGGCAGGAGGCCAAGCTTTATTGAAGCCGCCCCTCCCAATAGGGCAAGTGCATTTATAGACTGCATGGTGAACTGCTTCAGAGATATGGGGTTTGAGGTCCAGACAGGACAATTTGGGGCACACATGGAAGTAGAGCTAGTGAATGATGGCCCTGTAACTATAATGCTGGACTCTAGAGAGATACTTAGAAGACAGACGAACGATTGACTGATTTTTCGAGAAATTCATCCCACGGGCACTTGACATTAGTTATTTATTTTGTTAAGCTCAGGGTACGAGAGGCGGGGAGCCGAAAGGTTCTCCAGCAAGCAGAGAGGAGGACAAAGGCATGAGGCTCTATCCTCTCAAGATTAATCTCCACGTCTTGGAGGTGAGGTTCCAAGTTGACAGTTAACGCCCGTAAAGGGCTAGACGGAACCCTTAGGTAGTACTGGGGCGTAGTCGGCTCCAGGGCCTCCAGACGGAGGTGTAATGAGTGTGAGAACACTCAAGGCTTGGATCCAGAGATCCAAGCCTTGTTTTTTGGTTATAGCGCTACTAACTTCTAACTAGAACTTCTGACCTGCCTTATACACAACCTTACCTAACACCTGACTTTTATCTTGTATCCTGTCCGTCAATATCCACAAACTTCACTAAGATTTCAGAATAAACCTCAGCAATATCTGCAGTGCGACTTGCTCACCTGTCCATTTGAAAATAGTTCCTCTTCTGATCTGTGGGAACATCGGTTCTTAGACAAAGCCCCAAATTAGTACCATCTTCCTATTCCTGACCAGAAGTGGGTAAGATACACTGAACGCGGTTAACCTAACATTAACATTTTTGTGACCAAGTAAAAGGCCAGAAATTATTGACAGGCGATTTATGAGATGATACTCTTTATCCAGCTTGTGAAGCTTATCACAAATGGCCTATAACGTCTTTATCCATATAGTTCATCCCGGCCGTTGGCGCATGTAGTAGGAGGTATGGGTATACGGAAAACGGAGAGATGAGCTAGAGATCATAAGAGATTTATTGCTAATTCGAGCGTACCTAACCTGCACTCACCACAACTCACCACCAGGTTAGGAAGAATATGCAAAACAGCGAGAAATCGGAGGGATGTCTGTGATTAGGAAATTAGTGGGGCTAGTTCTTGCCCTGGTAGTAGCCTTTGTAAGTTTGAGCTTCGTATCGCCAACTAGCGAAGCCGCCTATATAAGACCTGGCTCGTATGCCACCACTACTGCAAACCTTAACCTGAGGTCTGGCCCGAGCACCTATTACTACGTAAAGCGCGTGATCCCCTATGGCGGCCGTGTATATGTGCTCTCTGGCCCCTATAACAGATACTGGTACAAGGTCCGATGGAGCGGCACGGTAGGCTACGTTCATGGGTATTACCTGCGCTCCGGCAGCACTGTTAGAACCACTAGCTACTATTACAGTAGCAAGGGGCAGGCCATAGCCAACACCGCCAAGCGCTATGTAGGTTATAGATATGCCTACTACGGTAACACCCCATCTGAGGGCTTCAGCTGTGTAGGCTTTACTCAGTGGGTGTACAGGCTCAACGGCATATGGATACCTGAGAGCCTCTGGGGCCAGTACAGCATGGGGTGGGGCGTATCCCGTAGCAGTCTACGCCCTGGCGATCTGGTGTTCTTCCAGAACACTTTCTGGAGAGGGCTGTCCCATGCTGGCATCTATGTAGGCAACGGCTGGATGATAGACTCGGGGACGCCTCAGACGGGCGTACACTGGAGCTACATCTACGACAGCTACTGGCGGTATCGCTGGTTCGGAGCTCGCAGGCTCGTCAACTAGAGCTTGGAAAGACAATATGAGGGAGGATTAAATCCTCCCTCATATGTTTTTAGTTGTCTTAGTAAACTTAGAGCAGCTGGCCCAAGGGTGATAGTCTCTCGACAGCTTTAGCTATCGTCTCTATCCGCTTGGGGAAGGCAAACCTGACCAGCCCTTTTCCAAGCTCCGGGTTATGATAGAAGCTGGAACCCGGGACAACTGCTACCCCATAATCGTCAATGAGGCGATTGGCAAATTCTACATCATCCCCCAGGCCGAACTTCTCTATCTCTGCCATGATGTAGTAAGCGCCCTTAGGCTTATAGGCCACGAAACCTATATCTACTAGTCCTTGGTAGAGTAGGTCTCGCCTCTCCTGGTACTCCTGGCGCATCTTGATGTAGTACTCGTCTGGCATCTGCATGGCCACTACACCGGCCTCTTGAAGAGGCGCAGCAGCACCCACAGTGAGAAAATCATGCACTTTCCTGATGGCTAGAGTTATGTCAGGCGGTGCTATAACGTATCCCACCCTCCAGCCGGTTACGCTATAGGTCTTGCTAAGGCCATTGACGACTATGGTTCTGTCTCTCATACCCTCAATGGTCATCATCGAGATATGTTCGCTATCATCGTAGACTATATGCTCATAGATCTCGTCCGTAAAGACCAGCACATCGTGTTCCTGACATAGTGCAGCTATAAACTCAAGCTCGTCTCGGCTATACACCTTCCCGAGAGGGTTGTGAGGAGTATTGATAATTATTCCCCTTGTCCGGGGCCCAAACAAAGAGGCCAGCTCATCACGATCGAAGGACCAATCCGGAGGGTTCAGAGAGATATACTTGGGCTGAGCGCCAGACAATACGCAGTCAGGTCCGTAGTTTTCGTAGAAAGGTGAGAAGATTATGACCTCATCGTCGGGGTTAAGTGTGGCCATCAAGGCTGAGATCATGCCCTCGGTAGCGCCACAACAGACCGTTATCTCCGTCTCGGGGTCAATATCCACTCCAAGGAACTTCTTGGTCTTCTGTGCGATAGCCTCTCTGAAGTTGCGCGCGCCCCAAGTTATAGCGTACTGGTTAATATCCTCTTGGATCGCCCTGCACGCGGCATCCTTGATCTCCTGAGGTGCAGGGAAATCAGGGTATCCTTGAGCTAGGTTGATGCCGTTGATTCCGTGCTTATCTATGACCCTACGGGTCATCTCACGAATAACGCTCTCAGTGAACGTCTCAGCCTTATAACTGGTCCTGCGCTTCAGACGCACTTCAAAACCTCCAGATTAGAATTAGCCCGCAAGCTCCACGAGCCTTCTGGCCCTAGGTAAGTGCCTGGAATACTGCATTATCTGCTCCACGGGGTCAGGGGTATACCCAGCCTCAGCTATCCAGTACAGGGGTACTCTCGCCATCTCGTAGGGCAGAACGCTGATCTCCACATCCAGGAGTGGCCATCTTGATAGGTAGTTGTAGCGATCCACCAGCCTACCAACTCTGGGGAAGAAGCCTTTCTCCCAGTTGTCCCCTTCGAGGCGGTCAAAAGCCCAATATAGGCTGTAAGCCACCTCGAAAACGCGTTCACGCTCTGCCATGAAATCGAAATCTATGATACCTACTATCCTACCGCTCTTCACTAGGACATTGTCCCAGCCATAATCACCATGCACTACCTGTCGTGGTAGCCTATCTGCATAGCCCTTCCACTCTCGGTCAAGTACCTCCAGGATCTCTTTGGCCTGCTGCCTGATACGCATAGCATCCTCTATACCTGACTCCCGTATCTTCTCAGTACATAGGTCCTCAGTATCTTCTAGCATCTTGAGGGCCTGCTCAGGAGTGACATAAGTGCTAACTGTTGGAGGGAACAGGTGATCGACCTGGAGGGTAAGCAAATATTCGTGCATCTTTGCTAGCATCTCGAAGGAGTGCAGATAGAGGTCCCAGCCATCTACACACCCTTCGTGGGGGATATACTCCTGGAGCTCAACCAGCCTATCTCTGATCTGTATCCAGGTTCTGTTGTCCAAAGTCCTGCAGACCTCAGGGACGGGGAATCCCCTATCCTTGAGTGACTGCATCACGGTGTGTACGCTTTCCAGGCGCTCAGCTGTGGTCCATGGCCTGTGGGCTCTGGCCACGAATTCTCCCTGAGAGGTCCTCAAGAGCACAACAGTGTTCACGGCCCCGTCCAGCAGCTTTTTGCCCAGAATAGTCCCCAACCCATAGCTTTGGGCTACAACCGCTAGATCTTGGTCGCTGAGCGTAATCTTAGGGCCGGTAGGAACTTCGGTGTACACTGATATCACCCCATTAAGAAGTTCGTCTACTCCACTAGGATGGTCACGTCTCCTCTAGATATTACTTCAACTTCTCCATCTCTGCTAACAGCAAAGTGCACCCTTTCGTGTGCTACTCGCAGGTTGGAGACCTCTATGCTCTCAATCCAGGAGGGTAATCTGGGACTGAGTTTCAGCTTGTGGTTCAGGCCATCTGCCTCCATGCCCAGCATGCTGCGTAGCATCATAAAGACCGTCCCGGCAGCCCATGCCTGTGGGCTACAGCTAACTGGATACTCTGCAGGTCTCCTTAGGTTATCCTCATCTCTCTGAAAACCACACATCAGCTCAGGAAGCCTATTAAGCCTGAAATACCTAGAGGCCTCGAGTATCTGATAAGAGACCTCGTTAGCTTCGTCCCTGAAACCACCCTTATAGAGTCCATATATTATCAGAGAATTGTCGTGGGGCCAAACACTCCCGTTGTGGTAGCTTACGGGGTTGAAGTTGGGATCGTGTGAGCTGCGAGTCCTCAGTCCCCAGCCGGAGAGCATATCTGGCTGCATGAGCCTGTGCACGAAGACGGGCAGCAGATCAGTCTCAACTATATCGCACATCAGGGCATGACCGGGATTACTGGTTATGTCTTTGATGGGCACTTTCTTGTCATCCAGTCCCTGAGCAAAGAAATTGATCTCGGGGACCCAGAAGCGCTCGTTGAAGGCAGTCTTCAACCTGGCAGCCTCAGATGCCAACCTGCTGGCTAGCTCCTGATCCCCCATCTCGGCCGCAAGCTGAGATAGCCACAACTTGGCAGCGTACACGTAAGCTTGCACCTCCACGAGCGCTATTGGAGGAGAGACTAGGCTTCCGTCCGAGTACAGGATGGAGTCCTGAGAATCCTTCCATCCCTGATTCCTGATACCCAGCTCGGATCTAGTTTTGTACTCCAAGAAGCCATCACCATCGAGATCTCCCCATCTGTCGATCCATTCTAAAGCTTTCATGACCGAGGGCAGAAGCTCGGAATACAACGCTCTGTCACCGGTCCACCTCACAACCTGAGCAAAGAGCATCACGAACAGTGGCGTGGAATCCACGCTGCCATAATAAGGGGTATGAGGGATGAGCTTTCTATTTGCGAGCTCCCCGAAGCGCATCTCGTGCATGATCTTGCCAGGCTCCTCGTCTCTCCAGGGATCATCTTCCTTCCCCTGGTACTTTGCCAGGAACCTGAGAGTGGCTATAGCTAGGTCCGGATTGAGGGGTAGGCATTGCATACTAGTGATGATAGAGTCGCGCCCGAAGGGGACGGCGAACCATGGTATACCCGCATGGATAGCTCTGCCTGTGGGGTACTCGCCCGTAAGCGCTTTGATATCTAGCGTGCTCCTCTCTATGAGGTTGTTCAGGTCGACGTTGTCCGTAAAGAACTTGGTACTGCCATCGAGCCAGGTCTCCGTCTCATGCCTCTGCCTCCTTAGGATGAGGTTGTAAATTTTAGCCCCTTCGTGGGCGTGCCTGCGGATTTCGACGGGCTCCGACTCGACCGGCTCAAAGATCATCTCTATATCCAGAGTGCCTTGAGGGGTAAGGTCCAGATCCCACTCAACTCTCACGGTACGAGTGTCGCCTGATGCCTGCGTGTGCGCGCGGGAGGGTGGAAGAGCGAAGAAGACGTACAACTTCCTTGTGATATCATCCTGGCCTTGGTAAATCAGAACGACCGCGTTGTCATCTACATGGGGCTCTAGCAGCTCTCCGCGCTGACCCGAGGCAATGCCACGCACCTCGAACATGTCCATGAAGTCCGCTGCTATATCCAGCGCTAACGAGGTACGCACGCGGAAGTTGTTGAAGTTCTGCAGGACCAGCTTCTGCGATAGGGAGCTGTGCACCGCGTATGCTCTGCTGATGGTCAGACTCCCAGCGGGCACCCTTACGCCATCTGCGTTCTCGAAGCGGCGGTTCGTAAGAATTATGTTGGCCTGGTAGGTGGTATCGTCGTCGTGACTCAGCACCTCTAGGTCCTTGCCAGCCAGGGACAGCCGAAGCAGGCTCAGGTAGCGGGTATCTTTGTAGTAGAGTCCGTTGGGCCTGCTGTTCTGAAGGATATCGCCGGAGAACTCACATACCATGAAGGTGTGGTTGTCCGATATCACAAGGTAATCCATCTAGACCTCCCAGAGAGCAATCCTGTTACAGGAAATCTTAGTCTATAATCGGTCATGACGTTAGCCTCCCAGCAACCTTAGGTCAATCTCTCTTGCTGGCTTTGTTTTGACCTCGATCATCCTTGGAGCTGTTCTTGGAGTGTTCGGTCTTCGGCTTCTTGGGCTGTTTGGGAGCATAAACATAGACCCTGGTCAGGCCGTACCCCTTAGAGGTGTAGTATGCCAGAGTCTTATAAGTAGTGCCATCCCACGGATCGTATATCCTGTAGCCGTCCGGTGTCTGCCCGCTTCCTCCAACTACCAGCACCCAGTGGGACAGGAGGGAGGTTTCTAGCGTGGGGCCGTCCGAGAGCCAGACCATGGCCGGCCGTCCCATGGAAAGCGCCAGATCTAAAGAGTACCAATCAAAAGCCCAAACACCCCAGAGCTCTAGCTTGCCTTCGCTGAAGTACTTAGATGCCCAGGTCCAGTAGATGGGGCAGGCATTTCGGCCAAGGTCCTTGTTCAACTTCTTGGGATCGGTCTTGATGCCGTAAGCATTAAAGGACATGCTCACGACGGTAATGGCGCATCCTGAGTTGCCCATCGTATCGCTACAGGTGTGAATTATATCGAACCGCCATCTGGGGTCGTTCTGGGACTGTATGGGTATAGGATACTTACTTTCGACAAGTGGTATATCCGATTGTGGGGCCTTCAGGTCAGCCGTCTGATACGATAGCTCCCCCGTGGTAGTGTCCACGGTCCATACTCTGCCAGCGTTGTAATCCAGGTACTGGAGATCCCCATAGGGCGTCCACCTTATGGGATTTTGCACATCGCCGTAGAACAGGCTGGTGTTGAACGAGGGATCTTTCACGACCCTGTGCTTATTGCTGCCATCGGCGTTCATCACCCATAGCTCAATGACAGGCTCCTGGCCAGGGCCTGAGGCGACGACGTAGGCTATCTGCTTGCTGTCGGGCGACCACACGGGACTAGCTACCCAGAGCTGCCATGGGAAATCGCCAATAAGACGCTTGTTTCTGCCGTCTATGCCGATGGTGTACATCCTCATCCTAGGAGAGTGCGACTGGACAGACACTGCGTAGGTA
>JBHORE010000110.1:0-15733 GCA_042408415.1 Thermobaculum sp. | reverse complement strand
GTCGCCCTGTATGTTTGGGGTTTTTCATCTCTGAAGAACAATTTTGATGAGCGGATTGCTTCTGGTAATCCTCCACCATTTAGCTTTGAGTTCTTTGCGAACGCTCTGGTGCTCATGGGGTTCTACACAGTTAATTTCCTGTGTGGAGTGATGGCTATCTTTGCCTCTGTGGGTAGCATAGCCTCGGAGATAGATAACGGTACCCTGCACTCCATAGTCCCTAAGCCTATAAGGCGGTGGGAGATAGTGCTGGGCAAATGGCTGGGTTATGCGTTCATGCTCGCGATCTACGTTTTGCTTATGTGTGCTGCCGTGGTGATTACGGGCAAGCTCATCGGAGACTACGTACCTCCCAGGTACATATATGGCTCGCTTCTGGTAGTGCTTGTGGGGATCGTGTTACTATCCATCACCGTGTTGGGCAGTACTCTTTTCTCTAGCCTGACCAACGGCATAGTGGTTTTCATGCTGTATGGTGTATCCCTTATGGGGGGGATAGTAAAGCAGGTAGGCGAGATACTCGACAGCTCGACTCTCAAGAACATTGGGCTGGCAACTAATCTGGTGATCCCAAGTGACACTCTTTGGCGATTGGCTTCTTATGTTATACAACCCAGGTTTTCCTTACAGATGGGGCCGACTCTCCTAAGCTCTGATACCCCACCTAGCAATATGATGGTAGTCTATGCTTTTGCCTATATCGCGCTGGCTTTACTGATAGCTAACTGGATTTTCGCCCGTCGTGACCTATAAAAAGCTGGTGAGCCGCTTGAGGAATGGCTCACCAGCTTATACTGTGGAGGGTTCTATGCCTGTGGCTGAGCGGACTCCGCTGTGCTGCTCAGCTGAGGCTGCTCGCCAACGCTTATCTTGATCTGCTTTGTCCTGACCTCCTCTACCTTGGGTAGAGTCAGAGTCAGCTCTCCATGCTCGAAGTGAGCCACAGCCTTGTCCGCCTCAACTGGCACAGGCAGGGTAATCGTTCTACTGAAGGAACCTAGGCGCCTCTCACGGAGCACATATCTTGCATCCTTAGGCTCCTCAGCCTTGTAGTTACCAGAGATCGTCAGGGTCTCGCCCGTAATGTTAACCTGGATATCCTCGGGCTTGAACCCAGGCAGAGAAGCCTTGACTATGTAGTCGTTGTCTGTCTCAACGATATCTATAGGCACCCAGTAACCAGTCTCATCGCCTCTGCCGAGCATCCAGCTAGTGGGTCTAACAAAGCTCTCCTCAAAGAGCCTGTCCATAGCCTCGCTCAGTCTAATCATCTCTCTGAAGGGGTCCCAGAAGTTCCTGTTCAGCATATCCGCTCACCTCCTTTCTGTAGACTCCCGACTCATCTTTCACCCTTATATATACAAAATCTAATAGCTAATGTCAAGTCTAATCAGTAAAGAAATTCGATTTTATTACCATTAGTGCTACATATAACTTTTGTTATAGAATGCCCATATGAAGAAGCAGCCTATGAAGGTAACAAGAAGAAGGTTTCTAGCCTCAGTAGCAGTTGCCCCCTTAGTGTCGGCTGTGAAAATACCTGATCTCGGAGGTGGAAAGTTGTCTGATCTACAGCAAAGAAGTCCAAAGGCAGAGGTGCCTCTCTCGGATCTACCATTTCATTCATTTGAGAGGATTTCCATGGGGCTTAGAGGGGTAGTATGTACCTCTAACCCTTTGGCTTCAGATGCAGCTATGTGGGCTCTCAAAGCCGGGGGAAATGCTTTTGACGCTGCCCTGGCTGCTGCAGCTGTGCTTACGGTAGTGGAGCCACAATCCAGTCATCTGGGGGGTGATGTCTTCCTGGTAGCTTATGTGGCGAAGGAAAATAAGGCTTATGCTCTCAATGGAAGCGGGAGAGCTCCTAGGGATATTGATATTAGCGACTTTGCGAGTGGTATCCCTGACAGGGGGCCTCTTGCTGCCACCATCCCTGGGGCGGTTCATGGCTGGTGCGAGGTCTCTAATAGATGGGGTAAGCTGCCTCTGAAGACTGTGTTGCAGCCAGCTATTGATTATGCTCGTAATGGTTTCCCTATGAGTGTTAGATTAGCACTTAGCATATCCACGCTTGCTTCGGTTATTGGCATGTCTTCTTATGCTAAGCAGCAGTTCCTTTCAACGGATCCGAAGCCAGGAAATATCTTACGACAGCCTATGCTAGCGAGGACTTTGGAGGCTATAGCTGATAGGGGAGTTGAAGGGTTTTACAATGGCGAGATAGCAAAGGAGATGGTGAGGGGCATAAGGGAGCAAGGAGGGGTATTTTCTGATGCCGACCTTGCGGAGCATAAGACTATTGTGGTGGCCCCAATTAGCACCACCTATAGAGGGATAGAAGTCTTAGAGCAGCCTCCGGTTTCTCAAGGCCATATACTGCTTGAGGAGCTGAATATAGTTGAGAACTTCGACTTGAAGAGTATGGGGCTTCTCTCAGCAGATACACTTCATGTGCTTATAGAAGCCAAGAAGCTAGCTTTTGCTGATAAAGATAGGTATTGGGGAGATCCTGAGTTTAGCAAGATTCCAGTAGAAGAATTGATATCCAAAGATTGGGGTAGGCGCAGAGCGGAGGAGATAGACCTTAGAAGAGCTAATCCTCAGCCTAGTTTTGGTCATATGGGCAGATCTGGCACAGACACAACCTATCTTGCAGTAGCAGATTCGGAAGGAAATGCTGTAAGTTGGATACAGAGCATATTCTTTGTGTTTGGAAGCGGTGTGGTTGCTGGTAATACTGGTGTATTGCTCAATAATAGGATGAATGGCTTTACTATACAGCCCGGATATCCCAACACTCTAGAGCCTGGAAAGCGCCCGGTACACACTCTCAACGCCTACATACTCATGAAGGATGACAAGCCCTGGATAGTAGGTGGGACTCCTGGTGGTGATTATCAGGTACAGACCAATCTGCAGATAATTACTAATCTTGTGGACTTTGGCTTGAACATTGCTGAGGCGATCGATGCTCCGTGGTGGGGTTCCTTGGAGGGAAATAATGTTCGTATAGAGCATAGGGTCCCGAGAAACACTTTGACCGAGCTGGAAAATAGAGGGCACTACTTAGATGTGATTGGTGCTTGGGCAGGAGATAGAATAGTGCAACTTATACAATTTGCCCCTAATGGAGCTCTGCTCGGAGCTTCTGACCTACGGGGTGAGGGTTATGCGGCCGCCTGGTAGTCTAAAATTATTGAAAGGAAATATGATCAGAATAGAGGGAACTACAGATGCCTAAGTTGTATCCACTTATTTTTGAGCCCGAGCTCAAGGAAAAGATATGGGGAGGAAGGAGACTCGAAACCATACTTGGTAAGAAGCTACCTCCGAATGTACCCATAGGAGAGTCGTGGGAAGCCTATGGGGGGAACATCGTGGCTTATGGCGATTATAAAGGGATGACAGTTGACCAGCTGGTTGAGGAGCTCGGCAGTGATCTGCTCGGTAAGCGAATTTGGGAATCGTACGATGGCATATTCCCCCTCCTTTTCAAGTATATCGATGCTAATGAGTTCCTGTCCGTACAGGTTCATCCGGATGATGAGTATGCTCGGACAAAAGCTGGCTATCCCAAGGGTAAGACCGAGTCTTGGTACATAGTACATGCTGAACCTGGCGCCAAGCTAGTGCACGGCTGGAAGAAAGACACCTCACCAGAAGAGGTAGAGGATGCTGTAAGGAACAATAAGTTGGAGGGGCTGCTCGAGTACATAGACGTACAGGCGGGAGATGTAGTCTTTGCCCCTGCTGGTACTGTGCATGCCATTGGGGGGGGGATCCTTCTGGCTGAGATTCAGGAGAACTCTGATATAACTTATAGACTATACGACTGGGGTAGAGTAGGATTCGATGGCAAGCCAAGAGAGCTACATATTAAAGAATCTTTGGAGACTCTGGACTATAAGACTACAGAGCAGCATAAGAATACACCATTAAGCGTTGCCCAGGATGGTGTAACTCGAGCTTACCTTGTAGCTTGCAGGTACTTTGTAGCCGAGCTGATGACTGGAGCTAGTGCATTCGAATTGGACTTCCAAGGCGATAGATTCGAGATCTTATCTCTGGTATCTGGTGTTGTGAACCTAGAGTGGGCTGATAATAGAATTAGTTTGCGTCCAGGCACTACAACGCTGGTCCCAGCAGCTCTAGGAAGATTACGGATACTCCCTGAGAGCGAAGATGTAAGAATGCTGCGTATGTACGTGCCCAGCGGGTTGAAAGAGGACGTTGTGGAACCTCTGCTCTCGGCTGGTTACTCCTTTGAGCAAGTATTAGCTCTAGGGGGTGATATCAGGCATAACGATATAGCTAGCTTAGTACAGAGGTAGTCACAGATGAAACAAGCTGTTTCCAGGGTTGTGGAAGCTGCAAGATCTGCTGGGGTAGATATAACACCTATAGAATACGAAAGTAAGACGCATACAGCCCAGGCCGCAGCAGATGCTATAGGGGTTGAGGTCGGGCAGATAGTAAAGTCACTCATATTTCTGGCTGGAGATGGTTACCTGTTGGTGTTAGTGTCAGGCAAGAACAGGGTGGATGTAGACAAGCTGGCAAGGATAGTTGGGCAGGAAGTTAAGAGGGCTGATGCTAAGACTGTGAAAGAGCTAACTGGCTACACCATTGGAGGGGTGCCCCCTGTGGGACATGCTCAAAAACCACTTGCCGTACTTATGGACCAGGACCTTCTGGAGTATGATGTGGTGTACGCAGCTGCGGGTACGGATAGGGTCAACTTCGCGATAGGCACGACCGATTTACTTAAGATAACTGATGCCAAACCCTGCGATATAAAGGATCGGCAGGATTCCTAGCTGATATTCTCTGGCTATTATCTATAACATTCTGACAGTAACGGGATCAACGACTATATTACTTCTCTTCCTCTATAACTATTGTGGGATTGGCAGGAGGTTCCAACTGCCCTGAAGGCGTATGGTACTCCTTCCCTATTGGTGGACACTTGTCGAGCGTAATGGTCTTATCCACCTGCCGAGTGCCAGGTAGTGCCCCTGCAGGCACGTCGTCTGGCAGGCTGGGATCGTGCAGGATGTGCCGGAAGCTTCCCCCGAACCTGGATGCCACCTCGAGCTTAGGCCCACTACCGGGATTTGAGCTGTCAAGCACATACAGTAGGTAACTGTATCTGCGTGCTTCCAAAGGTTTATTGGTCTGGCCTTGTACGTCGCCCAAGTCTACATCCGTCTTGACTACTACTATTGCCAGGTTATCTTTGGCCGGATCGATGTCTGCTGAGGGGCACATCCCAAGCCCTAGCAGGTCGTCAAGCACCAGGTCTCTTACCAGCAGCACTTGCGGGGTACCGCTCAGCACCTTGTGTTCCAGAGTAAACTTCAGGGCCCTCTGGGAGAGCTCCTGCTTGGTAGCCCCATCCAAATATGCCTCCTGGGAGGCAACTTGTTTGTAGTTATTCTTTATGCCCCCAATCGCCAATACCCCTACTGTTAGGGCAAATAACGTTACTAACGCCAATGCTAACCCTATGATCCATGAGCGCTTCATCTTTGGTCTCCTGGTTAGTACCCGTAGATGTACCAAGTGTGAGTGTCGCTATAGCAGATGCTTATGTCAGCGTTTCTCCCACCCTCTTCAAAGCTTTCGTAACAATAATATTTCCAAGAGCCGCTTCTGTATCTGTTATATTCAGACTTTATTTGGCGTGGTAGGCGTGTGTCTGGTCTACTCTCAATGCCTACAGCAACTCTTTCTAGGTAGTAGGCACCAATGTATACTTGGTCAAACGTCTGGCATCCATTGCCTGAGCACCATATGATCGACCATTCGTTATTAGTATCGTTAAGTCTAACTCTGTAGATGTAACGAGTATTTTCTCCCAGATTTATACCTGTTTTGATTACCACAAATGGTGTGCCGTTTTGATCTTCAAAAGCATAGTAAGGATGTAACTTGCAATCGTAATTGGATCTCGCGGTACAATCTCTGATAGGTCCTACCTCTAAGTAGGGCCCTATGACCCAGTTAGTTACACCAACAGGAGCGGCTTGCCATCCGGTGGTAATAGCTGTCGTGTCTATGCTGACGTAAGATTCAACACCATCATATGTAGTAGACCTGTGAAAGCTTATTCCATAATTATTAGCTGATGCAGGCTGGACAAGCAGAACGCCAATTATAATGCTCGCTATTGCTGCAATTGCTTTGAACATATTATGCACTCCGCTATAGAGCTAGCGAGGCTATTATAGTGCGAAAAAATGTTTCGTCAAGTAATGTTTTGGCATCTAAGGATGCTGTATGTAATTTTCCAAGTGTTGGATAAATCTCGAGTTTTGCATGTTATTGATGAGTGTTTGTCAGTGCAGCTATGATGTAAAGTAGAGGGGTTAGTTAGACCAATATATCAATATATAATATATATGGTAAGTTGATCTAGCAGAATTTATTAGTATTGGCTCTAATAGCGAACCAGGACTCAAGAATGATCTGTTATAGTACCTATTCTGATGCTCCTGCCTTTTGGTGGCTGGCAACTAATGAACACATTGCCCTTGCACAACTCTATTATTATTATTGATAGATACTAACTAGATGATCCTATTCTATAGATCATCATCGTCGTCAGGTGTAATCGATGGCTCGCCTACCCTAAGTCGCCTTTCCAGTCTATAGATGGGTGCTGGCATGAAGCTGAGCACAATAGTAGACACTACCGTGGTAAATATTGCTAGCCAGTACATGCCTATGCCTACAAGCATTCCAATGGATGCCACAAGCCATATGGTAGATGCTGTGGTTAATCCTCTGATGCTGGAGCCAGATCTAAATATGGTGCCAGCACCCAGGAATCCTATCCCTGACACTATCTGGGCTGCTACGCGCGCTGGATCACGAGTTACTTGTCCGCTGACCATGCTGAACCCATAAATGGATGCTAAGGTGAATGCGGTTGTGCCAGCCGCTACCATCATATGGGTACGTAGTCCCGCTGGCTTATTTCGAGCCTCGCGCTCAAAACCTATAATTCCTCCAAGTATAAGGGATAAAATTATCTGCCCACTCATGATCAAATCATGAGTGGAGGGCAGCATGTCTTCGAACAAAACAGGTCATCTCCTCTCTAGTAGGTCTGATTATGTTTGCTTTTCTGGAGGTTGCTCCCAACCACAAGTTCTTTCTACGGCGCGCTTCCAGGTAGCGTAGAGCTTGTCTCTTTCACTGTCACTTATAGAGGGCTCGAATCTGCGGTCCTCTCGCCAGTGTGCTCTTAGATCTTGTTGATCAGTCCATACACCAGTTGCCAGTCCAGCCAGGTAAGCGGCTCCAAGTGCTGTGACCTCAGTCATGGTTGGTCTAACTACAGGCACTCCAAGTATATCAGCTTGTATCTTCAGCAGTAGATCATTTCTTACCGCGCCACCATCTACTCTGAGCTCATGCAGCTCTATGCCCGAATCTGCGACCATGGCTTCGACCACATCTCTAGTTTGAAAAGCTATAGACTCCAGAGTAGCTCTCGCTATGTGAGCAGCCGTAGTACCCCTCGTTATACCGATTATTGTACCACGGGCATATTGATCCCAATATGGTGCACCCAGACCCACCAGTGCCGGCACGAAGAAGACGCCTCCGCTATCTTGGACAGATGCGGCCAGCTGCTCTACTTCTTCAGAGTTCTTTATTATCCCCAACCCATCTCTTAACCAGCCAACTGCTGCGCCAGTGACGAATATAGATCCTTCAAGAGCGTATTCGACTTTGCCATTGATACCCCAAGCTATAGTGGTAAGCAATTTATGCTTGGAATGAGTAGGCTTTTCCCCTATGTTCATGAGACAGAAAGAGCCTGTGCCATACGTGTTCTTCGCCTCCCCAGGTGAGAAGCAAGTCTGTCCAAATAGAGCTGCTTGCTGATCTCCGGCCACTCCCGCTATCGGGATCTCAACGCCGAGGATGCTGCTATCAGCATGGCAGATAATCCCGGAATTGTCACATAAGCCTGGAAGTATATGCCTGGGGATATTCAAGTCTGCCAATAGCTCATCAGACCATTCAAGCTCGTTTATATCAAAGAGCATGGTGCGAGAGGCATTAGAGTAATCGGTAAGATGTACTTTACCACCTGAAAGCTTCCATAGCAGCCAGCTATCTACCGTGCCAAAGGCTAGGTCGCCTTGTTCAGCCCTCTTGCGCACTTCAGGGTCTTGCTCCAGCATCCAGAGGATCTTGGTAGCAGAGAAGTATGCATCTGGCACAAGTCCAGTTATCTGCTGGTATCTCTCTGCCTTGCCTCGCCTGAATATATCGTCTACGAGGTGGGATGTTTGCCTGCTCTGCCAGACGATTGCCGGACCTACAGGCTTGCCTGTGGCTCTATCCCAGAGAATCGTCGTCTCTCGCTGATTGGTGATGCCGATAGCAGCTACCTGAGATATGTCCAGCTGTGACTGCTGGACTGCTTCCTTCATCACCGACAGGGTTACTTCCCATATGTGCTCGGCATCCTGGTTGACCCAGCCCGGATGAGGATAGATCTGCTCTATGGGTCTTTGAGCTAGAGATACTATGTTCCCTTCTTGGTCAAAGATTATAGCTCTGCTTGATGTTGTGCCCTGATCAAGGGCAAGCACATATTTAGACATCTACTCCTCCTGTCGGTACTAAGTATCAGCCTAGAAAGTGCCAGAAGGTATGCTGAGACGAGAGTTTCGAACGAATGCCAGGTAGCTCTCTACTTCCTGGTCCTGGCGTTCTTTGGTCCAGCCCAGCAGAGCTGCCATCTCAGCTCCTACGGCGCTTACCGCCTTCTCACCTCTATCTTCTGAAAAACCTATGTCGCTTCTTCTTAGCATGTAATCTGCTACGGTACATGCATACTCTTTGGTAACGGCGTGCTTGACATCAGCTCTGGTATCGGGATAGTCAGGATGTAGTCTTGATGATAGGTCTGGGTCCTCGATGGTCATAGCTGCCACCTCTTTGTATCTGGACCCATACAGCCTTATCATGTGCTCTATCTGCTCCGCATCCAATGGATATCTGTCGACGTGGCTGGCTAGTTGGTCGAAGAGATAATCTGAGAATTTACCGGTATATCCTCCGGGCAGGGGTACGGCGGCAGTCTTGCTCGGTATCTTCACTCCCAGCTGTTCACAGGCGAGGTCTACCACGTCCTTTGATATGCCCCTATAGGCCGTCAGCTTGCCGCCTATAAGCGAGATTATGTCCTTGATGCCATCTCTTTTGTAGTGGTCCAGAATTATATGTTTTCTTGTCACTTTGGACTCAGGTACGCCCTCTATCTTTGCAAGCGATCTTACTCCGGCGGTTGTGTAGTAGATAGTGTCGAAACTTTGTCCCGGAAAGGCTCTCTTTACCTCAGACAGTAAGTAATCTACATCTTCCTCAGTAGCTGTGATTTCATCCATGTCACCTTTATAGTCGGTATCGGTAGTTCCTATATAAGAGAACTTTAGCCAGGGCACTACGAAGAACAGCCTTTGGTCGCTTCGGGCAAACAATACCGCTGCATCTTCACTGATCTTTGGAGTTACCAGATGAACCCCCTTAGTTGTTCGGATGAGATCATCTCCCAGTCCGAGATCTGAAGCCACCTGGTTTAGCCATGGGCCGGAAGCATTAATCACCAGCCTGGATGTTACCTCGTACTCCCGGCCGTCAAGAAGATCCAGAACTCTAACACCATTGATGCTACTGTTAGATCTTAGTAGGCCAACTACCTTGGCATGATTGAGTATTACCGCACCGTTTTCTTTGGCGGATATGATGTTTTCAACACACAACCGCTCTGTGAGGGGTGCGGTTGCATCGTAGTACATGGCTGCCCCTTGTAGCTTGTCAACAGCTATGCCAGGTAGTCTCCTAATCGTCTCAGCTCTACTTAGGAATGTATGGTTGGGCAGACTCTTGTCGTAGCTGAGTAGGTCATAAAGGATCATGCCTACTCTAAGCTTGTTTCTATAAATGAAGCCCTGATCATATAGAGGGAGTATGAACGACAGAGGGAATACCAGGTGTGGGGCTATCCTCAGGAGGATCTCTCTTTCTCTCAGGTCTTCCCTGACCAACTTGAAGTCGTACATCTCAAGGTATCTTAGTCCACCATGTATGAGCCTGGTGGCTGCGGCGGTTGTGCCGTGACCAAAATCCTCCTTCTCGAATAGCGCTACCTTCAGCCCTCTCATGGCAGCGTCTCGGGCTATCCCTGTACCCATAATGCCGCCGCCTATGATCGCCAGGTCGAAGTTCCTGGAAGTTGCTGACCTCCATTCTTCCTGTCTGGAAAGCTCATCCATGAAGTCACCCCGAGCGATTGATAGAATTCTTGCAAAGCAGCTAACCTAGAGTATTAGCTTGCTCTAGACAGCTGTAGCAGTCGACGCAACACTTCCAAGTTTGACAGCAGTCCTATAGAAAGCAGTGTCTCTCTTGGCTTTCTTAGTATACTACCAATTGCTAGTAGAGCTAAACGTACATCTCTCGTCATGCCTATAGATAGCATGCTCGAGGGTATCTGTCCTAGTTCAGCCTCTATCCTTGCTCGGGAGTAAGGTACCAACAGGCTACCTGACAGTGCTAGTGAGCCTGCTAGAAGTGATGATCTAGACTCAGTGCTGAGTGCCATACCTGTGATCACAGCAGAGTCAGCCCATCTGTCCAATATGGAGTCAAAAATAGCTCCTTGACTTGACTGCTGTAGCCTGACCCTTGCGATCTCTCCATCACAGCCATCTATTATGGAGGACAACTGTACTAGTAGTCCTCCAGGGACATAAGCTTTTCTGGCGATAAGTAAGCTACCTGCTACAGCTAGCAGCAGGCTCATTATACTTATCTGGTTGGGAGTTGTAGGCGTATTGGCCAATAATCGGGTTATTCGTCCGCTTATGTGCCTGTTAAGGTTTCTGGAGACAAAACCATCCTTTCCGGAGGGTGCCCAGCTCATGATCACATCTATGGCTTTTGCCATATCTTCCGGAGTGTCGACGTCGATCCAGGGCAGGCCTTGAAGATCACAAGCGATTATGGGTCGACCAGATGCTAACCACATACGTTTTACTGTGTTCCAGGTTAATTCTTCATCTTGTGTTGGTTTTAGTTCTTTGAGTGAATCTCGATGGCACAGGAATAGTCCGGTGTCTATAGCATTGAATTCTGGTATCTTCTTGCCTATATCTAGGATTCTGTCACCCTCTAGTTTTACTTTAGTAGCCTCTTCGACATCGGCAAACCTTGGCTTCGTATCCACAGCGGCGACGAAATCGCCATCGCACTCCAGCAACATCTTCACCGACTGAGGTGGATGTAGGTGGTCTACCATCGCCACTACGAATCGCTCAGGCATATGATCAAGCCCTGCCATTACAGACGTACCGTTACCCCTTTGGTAATCTGGATTTGTAACTATAACCACATCCAGCTTTCTGGAAGCGGCGAACTTTGAGACCTCATCACCTCTGTGGCCTACTACGACTACGATCCTTCCATCCACGCCTCCCAATCTCAGCGTGCGGATGGTCCTTTCAAGCAGGGTTAGACCTCCGATCTTTACCAGAGGCTTAGGGCTGCCAACGCACTGCAACCTTTCACCAAGCCCTGCAGCGGGAATAATCGCTCCAAGAGCATGCTTGCTCATACCCACCTCCAGTTAAACAGAAAATAATGAGACATAAGAAAAGCCCGGAGGCTTGCTCCGGGCCAAGCGGTATGGTCCTGTGAATGCCTCCTTTCGTACGCCTACGGGGTTAGCTGACGGGTTAGGGTCGAAAGGCTACCCTGTCCAAGTGGACTTCACCCCAATTACTTGGTTCCCCCGTTCCCTTCGAGGGATTCGGCTCAATCGTATATTTTGTCTCTAGAACTATAGCATACTAAGAAATCTAGGACTATGCCAAATACAAACAGGAGCGATACGGCATCGCTCCTGTTACATCTTTGCTAGATTTTGTTCTACGCAGCGCAGTTCTTTTCCTGCCCTGAATCCTTCTGGTTCTCCATTAGGTAGAGGTCGACGAACTTTGCTACGTCTCTGCCTTCCTGCAGAGCCCATACTATCAGGGACTGCCCAATGCGTGCGTCGCCTGCAGCGAATACTCCAGGTATCTTGGTCATCTTCTGGGAGTCTGTGGCTATATTTCCCCTTTCAGTCAGCTCAAGTCCTAGTTGCGAGACGATGCCTTCAGTCTCTGGTCCTGCATACCCCATTGCCAGCAGTACCAGGTCAGCTGGCATCTCAAACTCAGATCCTGGTATCTCCTTTGCTCGGCGTCTGCCATGCTCATCATACTCCACCTCTATACGAGCAGCGCGTATAGCCCTCACATGACCATTTTCATCTCCCAGGAATTCTTTGGTAGACACGCAGAATTCTCTGGTTCCACCCTCTTCATGAGCTGCTGAAACAGTAAACACGTATGGTAGTTCGGGCCATGGGTTATTGGGAGCTCGCTCTTTAGGAGGTGGAGCCCATAGCTGGAATTGTGTTACGGACTTGGCTCTCTGCCTGTGAGCTGTCCCGAGGCAGTCGGCTCCGGTATCTCCTCCTCCGATAATTACGACGTTCTTACCTTCCGCACTAATGAACTCAGAATCAGGTATGTAGTCACCTTCGCACCTGCGGTTTTGCATGGTGAGGTATTCCATTGCAAAGTGAATGCCTTTTAGATTTCTACCAGGGACATGTATATCCTTGGGCTTGGTTGCACCTATCGCAAGGATTACTGCATCGAATTCCCTTAGAAGCTCATCAGCCGTGATGTCTACACCCACGTTGACGTTTGGCTTGAAGACTATTCCCTCTTGTTCAAGCAGGTTGAGCCTGCGGTTCAGGATAGCGGTGTCCATCTTGAACTCTGGAATACCGTATCTTATAAGGCCACCTATCCTGTCATCACGTTCGAAGACCGTTACCCAATGCCCAGATTGATTCAGACGTTGTGCGGCAGCTAGACCAGCAGGGCCCGACCCTACTATGGCGACCTTCTTCCCTGTCCGGATAGTAGGTGGATTGGGTTTTATCCAGCCTTCCCTCCAGGCGTGATCTATGATCTTCCATTCCACCTGCTTGATGGTTACGGGGTCTGAATTGATAGATAGCACACAAGAGTCCTCACATGGGGCTGGGCACAGCTTACCCGTAAACTCTGGGAAGGGATTGGTAGCGTGTAGGCGCTCTATGGCTTCCTTCCAGTGATTCCTGTACACAAGGTCGTTCCACTCCGGTATCAAGTTACCGAGCGGGCACCCTCGGTGGCAGAACGGCACTCCGCAGTCCATGCAACGTGCAGCCTGTACCTGTACGACATCATCAGGGAGGTCGATATAAACTTCCTTCCAGTCCTTTACACGCTCTTCGACGGGCCTACGAGGAGGGGCGTGTCTGGCGATCTCTATGAAAGCTGTAAGCTTGTTACGAACCATGGCTTACCTCCACAACTTCCTGAGGTTGCTGCTTCTGCTCTTGAAGCACTCGCTTGTAGTCCTTGGGCATAACCTTCACAAACATGGGCAGATAGTAGTCCCAGTTATCTAGGATCCTGGCCGCCACTGAGCTGTTGGTGTACTCATAGTGCTTCTGTATCATCCTGTGGATGGTCTCGATATCATCCTCTGCCAGTCCTTCTAACTCGACCATCTCCAGGTTGCATCTTCTCTCGAAATTACCATCTTCATCCAGTACGTAGGCAATGCCTCCGCTCATACCGGCTGCGAAGTTACGTCCTGTCTTTCCAATCACTACTACCCTGCCACCAGTCATGTACTCACAGCCATGGTCCCCAACTCCCTCAACGACCGCATGAGCGCCGCTGTTGCGTACGGCAAACCTCTCTCCAGCTTTCCCTCGGAAGTATGCCTCACCAGAGGTAGCACCATACAGGGCCACGTTGCCTATTAGGATGTTCTCTTCAGGAATGAATCTGGACTCGCTTGGAGGATAAGCTATGATCTTGCCTCCGGACAGTCCCTTGCCAACGTGATCGTTAGCATCACCTTCCAGCTCCAAAGTTATGCCCTTTGGCAGGAAGGCCCCAAAGCTTTGTCCAGCAGAGCCTCTGAATTTTATATGGATAGTATCGTCCGGGAGCCCTTTGCCTCCGTGCCTGCGTGTGAGCTCGCTCCCTAGCATAGTGCCTACGGTTCTGTTGACGTTTCTTATCGGCATCTCTATCCGAATAGGTGTACCGTTCTCGAGAGAGTCTTTGCATAGCTCTATGAGCTGATTATCAAGTGCTGTTTCCAGTCCGTGGTACTGCGACTCGGTACATCTTATCGCGTAGTACTTATATTCTTCAGGCTGGTACAGGATCGATGACAGGTCAACCCCCTTAGCCTTCCAGTGATTGACAGCAGGACGTATATCGAGCTTGTCTATCCTGCCTATCATCTCATCCATTGTTCGGAAGCCCAGTTGAGCCATAAGCTCTCGGACTTCCTGTGCGATGAAGTAGAAGAAGTTCTGTACGTACTCAGGCTTACCGGCAAACCTCTTTCGTAGTACTGGATCTTGTGTGGCTATGCCCACAGGACATGTATTCAGGTGGCAGACTCTCATCATAATGCAGCCGAGTACTACCAACGGAGCTGTGGCAAAACCAAACTCTTCAGCTCCCAGCAGGGCTGCGATCACTACATCCCTACCGGTCTTGAGGTGCCCATCGACCTGTACGACGATCCTGCTCCTGAGGTTGTTCTTGACCAGGACCTGCTGTGTTTCAGCGAGTCCCAGTTCCCATGGGATACCTGCATGCTTGAGGCTGGATATGGGCGAGGCTCCCGTACCTCCGTCATGGCCGCTGATGAGCACGACATCGGCATGAGCCTTTGCCACACCGGCTGCCACGGTCCCGACACCTACCTCGGCTACTAGCTTGACGCTTATTCTGGCCTTTGGATTAGAGTTCTTGAGGTCATATATAAGCTGTGCCAGGTCTTCGATAGAATATATGTCATGGTGAGGCGGGGGAGATATCAGTCCCACGCCAGGAGTTGAGTGCCTGACCTTGGCTATCCAGGGATAGACCTTGTTACCAGGAAGTTGTCCTCCCTCACCAGGCTTGGCTCCCTGGGCCATCTTGATCTGTATCTCATCGGCGTTTACTAGATATTCGCTTGTGACCCCGAACCTTCCAGAGGCTACCTGCTTGATGGCACTGCGACGCGAATCACCGTTAGGATCTGGGATATACCTGGCTGGGTCCTCGCCACCCTCGCCTGTGTTGCTCTTACCCCCGATCCTGTTCATGGCAATGGCCAGGGTCTCATGTGCTTCTTGGCTGATCGATCCAAAGGACATAGCTCCGGTAGCAAATCTTTTGACTATGGACTCTACAGGCTCTACTTCATCTAAGGGCACAGGTTTGTCCGAGAACTTGAGCTCAAACAAGCCACGCAGAGTAGCTAGCTTCTTGCTCTGGTCGTCTATTAGGCGGGAGTATTCCTTGAATATGTTGTACTGGCCCGAGCGAGTGGCGTATTGTAACTTAGCTATCGTCTCGGGATTGTACATATGGTGCTCGCCGTCTCGACGCCATTGGTACTCACCACCCCATTCCAGATCTGGCTGGCCTGGAATCGGTCTTTCTGGAAAAGCCCTTCGATGACGTGCCAAAGCCTCTTCAGCTATGACATCAAGGCCTACACCGCCTATCCTGGAAGGGGTGCCAGTGAAATACTTCTGGACTACTTCCTGGTTCAGTCCTATGGCCTCGAATATCTGGGCGCCTCTGTAGCT
>JBHORE010000109.1:0-3251 GCA_042408415.1 Thermobaculum sp. | reverse complement strand
TCATGCTTTACATCGCTATCGAGATCGCTACAAGAAAGGGAGTAACAATCAGTAAAACGGTCATCCTTTTCTTCGTAAAGATATACTGCAGCCCAACAGCAATTGGTAGCACTTAAGGCTCCGCTAAGTATATTCCCTATGACGGTAGGTATATCTCCTGTATGTATAGGCGCAGCTGCCGCTCTATGTAGAGCTCCGAGCTCATCTCTCCGCCGTGCTTTATCCTGACGAGTATCGTCAGAGTAGTAGACGTACGCCATAACCAAATACAAGGCCCATAGAAGTCCAATCTGAGCCAACCAATGGAAGGTTCCATTGAGGCCGTGGAAGAGAACAGCTGAAGAATAGAGAGCCGTAGTCACTAGGCAGTAGGCAGCGCCGGCATCTGCTCCATATCTCAGAACAGCTATAGAGAGGGGTATGCCATAGAGCAGAAATAGAGGACTATTCTGACCACCTGTGAAGTAGACAAGCAGGGTGATCAGTAATAGATCTAGGAAAGCATACGTTCTGTATGTAAATACACTCCTAAATCTTCGATGGAGGTCCAGGAAGCTGTTGGCAACAGCATAGACTGCTGCTATACCAACGATTAGCCATACCATAGGGCTGCCGACCCTAATCATGCCAACCAACAACGCCATACCAGTAACTAAAACTATTGCCAAACGAAGCCATGCAAAGTTTGAATCAGATATAGCAAGGTGACGTTGTTCTCTTACTGCCATTCCCCTCTCCGTTCCCGTGGCCGTATGCTTGTGCCAGCTAAGCATCCTGGCAGTCCCTTACAGACAAATACTCTATCACATACTGAGGATTTGGTCAGCCCATTTTGCCTGTGAACCTTGTTTATACCTAGAAAGGGTTTAGGGGCAATACTATTACGTTATGTGTAAAAATTTTCTTATAAGTTGACTTTCTTTGTTCGTGATTCTAGAATACGCCGCGGTTTGACTAATAGGAGGCTTCTAGGTTGAGTAAAAACACTAAGCAAACGCCGCTATACCATGAGCACCTCAAACTGGGTGCAAAGATGACCGACTTCGCCGGATGGGAAATGCCATTACAGTACGAAGGAGTAATGGTCGAGCACCAAGCAGTAAGAACAAATGCGGGAATTTTTGATCTAAGTCATATGGGTGAGCTGGAGATAACGGGTGAAAATGCTGTACATTTCCTGAACTATTGCCTCACCAATAACGCTGCAAAGCTAAAGATCGGACAAGCTCAGTACACACTCATCCCTTACACTGATGGCTCAGTAGCAGATGACGCCATACTATATAGGCTGGATGAAGAGAAATATTTGTTGGTTGTAAACGCTGCCAATACCCAGAAGGACTTAGAGTGGTTATCTCATCAGAAGCTGGGCTTCGAGAAAGTGAACCTCGAAGATGTATCCGATAGGACCGCTCTTATAGCAATACAGGGTCCCAAGTCCGAGGAGATCCTACAAAAGTTGACGTCAGCCGATCTTCGAAATTTGAAGTACTACCACATTACCCAAGGAGAAGTAGCAGGGATCGATGCACTTATAGCCCGTACAGGATATACAGGCGAAGATGGATTCGAGATCTTCCTGCCTTGGGATAAAGCTACAGACGTATGGAGATCTCTACTCGATGCAGGTAAAGGCTTAGGATTAAAACCTGCAGGACTGGGCTCAAGAGATACATTACGCATCGAGGCTGGTATGCCGCTCTATGGACATGAATTAAGCGAACAGGTCAATCCATATGAGGCAGGTCTTGACTGGGCAGTAAAACTGGATAAAGGAGACTTTGTAGGCAGAGAAGCGCTTGAGAGAGAGAAACAGCTGGGTCCAGCTAGAAAGCTAGTAGGATTCACTCTGCTTGAGATGGGAGTACCCAGAGCAGAACAGCCCATACAAAAACAGGGTAGGCAAATAGGTTTTGTCACAAGTGGTACATTTTCGCCTACCCTTAAGAAACCAATAGGTATGGGGTATGTACCAAGCCTCTTCGCAAGAACAGGTACCATGATTGACATAGTAATTAGGAACAAGCCAGTAAAAGCTGAGATAGTACAACTACCGTTCTACAGTAGAAAAAGAGGAGGGGAAAGTTGATTCCGGAAGATCTGAAGTATACCAGAGAACACGAATGGCTTAGAATAGAAGATGATTTGGCTGTAGTGGGGATAACAGACTATGCCCAAAGGGAGCTTGGAGATGTTGTCTTTGTTGACCTCCCAGCAGTGGGCAGCACCGTTCAACAAGGGGAAATTTTTGGGAGCATAGACTCTGTCAAGACAGCAAGCGACCTCTATAGTCCTATATCAGGAGAGGTTGTAGAAATTAACTCCGCTCTAGCTGATGATCCTGCTCTGGTAAACACGGATCCCTATGGCAAAGGATGGATGATCAAAGTAAGACCCAGGGATAAGAGTGAGCTGGATAATCTTCTAACCCCACAAGAGTATAGAGAGTACGTACGAGAAGAATAAGTTTTCCCAAGCCAAGTTATAAAAGGGCACAAAGAGGTAATAAATAAGGAGCTAGATATTGCTTGGGCCTCAACAAGCCCAGTAGAAAAGTAGGCTCATAAAATAAGGGCTGAGGAGACACTATACCTCAGCCCTTGGCTCGGGGGCAGGGACTCGAACCCCGACTCACAGATCCAAAGTCTGTTGTCCTACCATTAGACGACCCCCGAACGGCCCAGATCATATTATACGAAATTAACCCCTATTTGATCGAGCCACTTGCCACTAACATCTCGGGAAGAGACATCTTGTGCATCTTCGAGAAAACCTTCATCTTATGCAGATGCCATATAACTGAATCGTATCTTCTAGCTTGAGCCGCTTTGTGTAGCTGCCACCAATCGTTGCTAAGCTGCTCTAATGCTGCTACCCTTTCAAACCTAGTTCTGCCCTTAATTATTTTGATTGCCATAACCTTTCTCCTCCGAGCTAGTAAATCATGTCAGATATCTTGGTACGTCTTCTCTTACGTTGCTGAGATATAGCTTTACGCCTACACTCATCAGAGCAATATTTGCTCTTTCCGTATGCTTGATAAGGCGTGCCGCATATCTCACAGGCTTTCTGGCCAGGTGCTAAGGTAATCTTGGGCTTCTTGGCTGGCTTCTTCCCAAATATACAGGTCTCTGCCCAACACTCTGAACAAGGAAAGGATCTATATCGCCTGTTCTCATCCAGGCATGGGTACTTTCCCACCTTGATTCACACTCCTTCCAGAATTAAGCTCACTAGGTGTTAGGAGTATA
>JBHORE010000106.1:0-14009 GCA_042408415.1 Thermobaculum sp. | reverse complement strand
CGACATGGGCATAGGGTCGTAGTCATTTATTAGATCCTCTCCGGTAAAGACCGCCACTACCCCCGGTACGCTAATAGCCTCTGCTGTATCTATATTCCTGATTTTGGCATGTGCGTAGGGGCTTCTCACGAAAGAGACATAGCACATGCCTGGTAATCTAAGGTCCCCTACATATGTAGATCTTCCTGTTATTAGCCTTGGGTCTTCCTTCCTTCTTACTCTGGCACCTATGAGGGATGAATAAGCCATACTCAGCCTCCAGAGATTGATGTCTGTGAGAGCAAACTACAAGGATACTTGAATATCCTAATAGGAGTTTAGTTCTGAGTCAACTAGATTAGAAATCCGGGGGCCTGCCTTCTCTGACTTCTAACTGATGGAATCTCTCCGAGAAGCTTCACGAGGTGTTCTAGACTAGCTAGGCTATGTGCTGATATAAAATCATCAATGAAAGGCATAGCAGCTCTTATTCCCCTTGTAAGAGGCTCATATCCTGGAGTCCCAAGTAGTGGATTCAACCATATTAGTCGGTAGCTTGATCTTTGTAGACGGGCCATTTCCCTTGAGAGAAGATCGACGTCTCCACAGTCCCATCCATCGCTGATTATTATTACAATAGCACCCTGCTGGAGCATTCTCCTTGACCAGCGGATGTTGAAAGTATGAAGAGATTCACCGATCCTAGTACCACCGGCCCAATCCTGAACTTCCTCTGATACCCTCTTCAATACCTTGTCGACATCTTTGCTCTGCATGAGCCTTGTTATTCGGGTGAGCTTCGTCCCGAATACGAAGGTTTCAATCGCTGCATTGTCCTGACGAAGCGTATACATAAAGTGTATTAACATACTGGCATAGGGAGCCATGGATCCGCTGACGTCACATAGTAAAACTATCTTTCTAGGCTTGAATTTTCTATCTTTCCAGCTGGTAATTATCATTTCCCTATACTTTATCTGGTTTCGTATGGACTTTCTGATATCTAGCTTTCTACCTTTTATGGATGGAACCAATCTACGCGATCTTCGTAGCGGCATCTGTAATCTCATTTGCTTGATGAGCTTTCGAGCTCTTAGCAGCTCGCCTGGAGACAGCTTCGAAAAATCTTTGTGCCGCAGGATCTCGTCTGGGCTATACAATGTTGCCAGATTGTTGGATGTTTCATCGTTGTTATCACTGTCGCGGTTTATATCTAGAGTTTGGGGCTGTACTGATAGGCTGTTGCGTATAGCGGTGGATTCACTATTTATATGAGGTAGCAATCCCTCGCTCTTATTAGATTGAGATGGGAGCTCTCTCGCTGCCTGATCTATCTTTTCCCCTCGCCAGTAGTCTTTCCAGGCTGCATTGAATTTATCTATATCTTCTTTCTTGTTTATTAATGTCGATAGACCTACTGTTCTTATGTCTTCTTCTTGCAGCGAAGTGAGGGCCACCCCACGCACAAAATCTACTACTTGGGATAGTCCTACGTGGACGCCGCTGTTCACTAGATACCTAGTGAAACCAAGTAGCTTCACCAGTATATGGTTTCCTATTATGAGGGATGATAGATCTAGATTTTCTCTCAACTCATTCACTTCTGACCCGAGGTTACTTGGTTCTCTAACTCACGGCGGACGTTGATGATATCTTCCTGATGCTTGAGCAAAGTGCCGATAGTCTCATTAATCGTTTCAGAATCTAACTTAGAGTGGTTAAGAGTTACTAATGCTGATGCCCAATCTATACTCTCGGCAACGCCTGGTACCTTGTACAGATCCATGGCCCTAAGTCTGTGCATGAAGCTACTTATCTGATGGGCAAGTTCGCGTTCTATCCCGGGGACTCGAACTCTAATTATCTCCTCTTCTTTATCTATGGAAGGGTAGTCGATCCAGTAGTAGAGGCATCTCCTTTTGAGCGCATCGTGTAGCTCTCTGGTACGATTAGATGTGAGTATTACTAATGGCCTGGCTTGTGCCTTGATCGTTCCGATCTCTGGTATGGTAACCTGAAAGTCTGACAATATCTCCAGCAAGAAAGCTTCGAACTCCTCATCTGACCTGTCTACTTCATCTATTAGCAAGACTGGGAACTTACCTGCATGTGTCGAAGAGTATTCTATGGCTTGTAATAGAGGTCTTTTTATCAGGAATTCCTCGCTGAATATCTCTCTTAGTGTACTGTGCCTATCTAAGCCTTCAGATTCTAGTATCCTGATCTCCAATATCTGCCTGGCATAGTCCCATTCGTAGACTGCTTGAGATACATCAAGCCCTTCGTAGCACTGTAGTCGAATCAGATCTGTCTCTAGGATCTGGGACATTACCTTTGCTACCTCAGTTTTACCTACGCCAGCCTCACCCTCCAGCAACAGTGGCTTTCCAAGGCGTAGCGCTAGGAAAAGGGATGTTGCTAAACCTCTATCAGCTATGTAGTTATTCCTTCTGAGTGCTTCTTGCAAACTATCGATAGATACAATTTCCATAAGCTAGTATTCCATCAGGTATTTCGATTTTTGTGCTTGCAGCATTTTAGTATAGCTTATGTGCTCAAACGATCTCCGAACAACTGGCTCCTGTAACTTATTGTAATACTTATAGTGTTAATGTATCTTTTATGCATATACATCCGAGGTGATTGATATGAGCTACCTGACAGATATAAAGCGATCATTGACAGCAGGGATTATCCTGGTAGCCTTATTGTTGTTTAATAAACCTAATATAGGACTCGATGTGGTGCATGCTCAGGAAGAACTTGTTGTGCCTACTCCTGGAATGGTAATTACACAAGACGTGACTTTCCGTCCTGGGGAGTATCATTTCCCTAATGGTGAGGGGATAGTCATAGCAGCTGATAACATTACAATTGATGGGAATGGGGCAGTCCTTGTTGGCCCTGGTAGAGCTGGAGATCCGGAGAGTTTTCTTGGAACTGCTGTGACATCTACAGGTCATTCAAACGTAGTTCTTAAGAACCTCACTGCTAAGGGATTTCAGCTTGGATTGAAAGTGACTAACGGCCAAAATTGGACTATCACTGACAATAACTTTTCTGACAACTACACAGACCCAGACTTTGGATGGGGAGATGGACCTAACTTTGGTGCAGTGATGTTGGTTAGTGTGCATAGAAGCACTATAACAAACAACAGGGGAGAGCGTATCTGGAATGGGCTTCACCTTCGGTATAGTAACGAAAATACAATAAGGAATAACTACTTCTCGCACTGCTCGAACGTCTGCCTCAAGATGTGGGCTTCCTCCCGCAACCTAATAGAGAACAACGTGATGAATTATGGCATACGCATAGCGCCGGGGGAGGTTCATGCGCGGGATTCTGCTAGTGTTTTGATTGAAACTGGGTCGAACGATAATCGCTTCTTGTACAACGATTTTACACATGGTGGTGATGGAGTATTTATTCGCCCTCTCAACGGCTACCTTAGTAAGGGCAACTACTTTGAGGGTAATGATGCCTCCTATGCTCATAACAACGCCTGGGAGTGCTGGTCCGCGGGCAACATCTTCGTGCGCAACAAGGGCAATTACTCCAGCTATGGCTTCTGGCTAGGTGGCTCCGACCACACCGTGCTTATTGGCAACGAGGCCGCATACAACGGCACTGTCAATGCCTACGCTCCCGAACCTTTCGGTAACGCTGGTATCGCGGTGGTACACGGCAGCAGCAGTCACTTCATCATGAGCGGTAACTACGTCCATGACAACAAGAGCGTCGGTGTGGCCCTCGGCTACAAGCCGGGGTACGAGGCCTATCATTGGATCATCCAGCAGAACCGCATTGAGAACAACACCACTTATGGCGTCTACATGTACGACACCCGCTGGGTAGACCTTGCCGGCAACGAGATAACTGGCAATGGCCAGGGCGCCATCTACAGGGGCTCCAATGTGTCAGACATCTTCCAGCGGGAGGCCACAATGGACGACGAAGCTCCAGTGGCCCGGGCCTCTATCTCTGCCCGCACCGTGTACATCGGCGAGCCCGTTACCTTCGATGCCTCCGCTAGTAGCGACCCTGAGGGCAGACAGCTCTCATTCCGTTGGGATCTGGGCGACGGTGACATAGCGGAGACTGCGTCGGTGATTCACACCTACGTCGATCCTGGCTTCTACAGAGTTAGCCTGACGGTGAACAATGGGCGACTTGCGGACCTGGCGTGGTTCGACGTGTACGCTACTCCTAGGGGCACCGAGGTGGGTACTGAAGGGATGGCCGCCTCGGCATGGCAGACGGAGATCCCGGCCAAGGCTGTCGAGTGGGCGGTTGATGCTAACCCACCCTACGGGGCTGGCAATCCGGCTCTCCACTCTGGAGCAGCCCCCAACCTCGATCGTGGCATCGTGCGCGAGGTGACAGTGCCTGCCGGCTCTCCCACCCTCTCGTTCGATACCTACTATCAGATAGAGCAGGGCTACGACTTTGGATTCGTGCAGGTCTCAACGGACGGCGGGCGCACGTTCCGCAGCCTGGCCAACGAGCACACTACCACCCAGACTGCAAGCGATTCTATTCAGCTAGTCAAGGACAACGTCCCTGGCTTCAGCGGTGACTCGGGTGGGTGGCGCACGGAGACCTTCGACCTCTCGCAGTACGCTGGCCAGACGGTGCTGCTTGCTTTCCGCTACGTGACCGACCCCGGAGTGGATTTACCTGGATGGTGGGTGGACAACGTGAAGGTGGGTACTCAGCTCATATCTGACGGCTCCACACTCGAGGGCTGGTCACCGCTTATGACTGAAGAGGAAGCCCCTTATGCCCGTGTTGTTGTTGACTCCGATCACAGGGTGGTGGGCAACGAGTCGATCCGCATCGAGAGCAATGCGGCGACAGGGGTTTGGAGATATCCTGCTCCAAGTGGCTCCTGGGACCTCTCCGACAGGGACTACGTTGCCTTCTGGATCAGCTTTGCGCATGAGGTGGTTGGGGGCTTTAACGACCCACAGCCGGTGATCAGGCTCGTGACCGATAACTCTAGCTACTTCGAGTACACCCCAAGAGTAAACTACCTCAACCCCTCTTCAGTACCATACTCAGAGGCCCGAGATGGCTGGCAATGGCTGCAGGTGCCACTGGGTGGCAGCGCCGACTGGGCAAGAAGCTCCACTGGCCAGCCAGATCTCTCGCGCGTGCGCTCGATCGAGATCGTGACTCGTGGGAGTGCTGGCCGGTACAAGCTGTGGTTCGATGGTCTCATATTTGGCAACAACCCACCGGAGCCACAGATAGCACCCAACATAGCCCTCAATCCTGAGGCAAGGCGATATCCCAGGCCAAACGCATCTTATACCTTCAATGGTGACTGGAACCTTCCTGAGTACGACAACCTGTGGGCACCGCTGGATGGCTCCATCGACAACGGTAAGATATGGAGTGACTGGAACTCTGGCCATAGGTACGACTGGTATGAGGTGCAGTTCGAGTATCCACGCGAGATGAACAGGGTGATTGTGGACTTCGTCTCCTTTGGCTCCCGACTCCAGCCACCGCGCTCCTTCCAGGTACTCTACTGGCAAGATGGCGCTTGGCACGAAGTCGAGAATCAGGTCAGGTCGAGCCAGCACCCGGTGGAGGGAGCTAATACCGTGACCTTCGATGCTGTGTTCACCAGGAAGGTGCGGGTGAGGATCGAGAACGTATCGTCTCACAAGGGCACGGGCACGTACGTTGGCATCAGCGAGTTGGAGATTCTCAATACCCGCAACCTCGCTGGCAACTCCAAGGGGCCATCCGCGGGACTGGGTACTCCTGAGCCCATAGTCTCGTCGAATACGGACGCAGCCTGGCTACCACTCGACGGCTCCATCAATCCCGTGAGTGCCTGGAGACCTGCAATTGACGACGACACTCCCCGGTATGGTGTGGACTTCCACAGGCTGAAGCTCTTCAACAGAGTGACGTTCTACCTTGGCGGGGACAACCTGCCAAGTGAGGTAGGCATCCAGTACTGGACGGGTAGTTCTTGGGCAGACGTCACGCATCCCTGGTGGCTGGGCAATCGGATCGTTGTGGGTAGGAATGTGGTGTCGTTCGATACTGTGAAGGCCCGCAAGGTGAGGCTTGTCTTCCCAGATGGTTCGCGTCCACAACTACTTGAGCTTGAGGTTGTCAATGCCAACCTCTTCTTCGGACGCGACGTCATACCATCTGCCTCCTACACATCACCCTACGACACCCTATGGGGTCCTTTGGATGGTTCCTACGCGGCATCCCCAAGATGGACGTCGTGGAACTCGCACAACGCACAGGACTGGTACGCGGTCGATCTAGGCGCCGAGATGGTGTTCTCGCGTGTGAACTTGTTCTTCTACAACGACAACGGTGGGGTCAAGCCGCCTCGTGACTACAAGGTACAGTATTGGGATGGCGACAGGTGGGTGGATGTAGAGGAGATATCGCGCTACCCGGTGCAACCGTCAGAGGGCTTCAACACGGTCATCTTCAAGCCAGTGCATAGCCGAAAGGTGCGGGTGCTCGGCACGAACCAGAATCCTGTTAACTTTGGCGTGTACATAGGGCTTACGGAGATAGAACTATTCAGGTGGGAATAATATGGGATAGGATAACCATAAGGTATATGGGATTTACTTACAAAGCAATTTGACATAAAACAATAACTTCAGGATTCTAATGAAACAGCATTTAATTGTCATTTTTCTAGCTCTGCTTTTGATGTTAGTAAGCGTATTTCTACCTCCTAATATGAGGATACTCTCTATGGCTGCGTCTTTATTGCTGATAATCTTTTCTGCCGTTGGCCAAATCACAAGGAATTAGTGGACACTTAGTAAATGATAGTTATCAAATTTAATAATGATTATGAATATTCATAGTCTAAATTTTGTAGTTTTATCATATAAGTTGTAAAATACCATCAGGAACAGCATTTATCCATAGGCATTCAATAAAGGAGGTAGGAAGATGCAAATAGGTACGTTCCTATTGATGCTAGCTCTTAGCTATGCTCTGGGTGTGCTATGGTATGACTTGTTGCCGGGCAAGCTTGCTATGAAGCCTTGGAGGGTTGCTGCCTACCCGTTTCTAGGTATGTGGGTGGCTGAAGTATTCTATCCTCATGGTCCGGCGTTTGGTGATCTGCATATAATTCCGATAGCTGTAGGTTCTCTGATAGCTGTGATAGTTGATTGGATCATAACTACTGCCCGACACCCTGCTACCGTTCCCGAATACGAGGGTGGTTTGGGAGCAAGGCCTGCGTAATTGGGTTTATATAGCCCTCGACCTACTGGGTAGGTCGAGGGCTTTTTACATGACTAGAATCAAGCCAACAGATACTGTTACTATCATCGAGTTGAAAGCTAGCAAGTTTACACCACCATTTGACATATCCCATTAGATAGGAGATTCCTATAAGTTATATCGAGTATGAAGCTGAGGACATGGTTTAGTCACTTATACGAAAATCACGAGTCCTGCTAGATTGATAAATACTTGTTGGTACTTTCCTAGATAAGTGAAGGCATAATCTTTTTACTTCGCAGAAGGCACGTTCTGCGAAGTAAAACTCGTTTGGTGGATTGCTAATTAGCTGGGATGATTCTGACAGCTCCGTCTTGAAATCTTATCAAGACAGTACTATCTTCTGATCTTATTTCTTCTGCCATAGGCTCTTGTGTATATTCCAATGCCTTCAACACAGGAATGCTGCCGAAAACGCCTGATATACGAGGGAGCCAAATACCCTCTATACCCCTAAGGAATCTAAATGATCTCTCTGCTGTCCAGTCAGTACTCACAACTAAATGCTCTGACTTTGGGAGAGGATTATAAGTCGCTAGCTCTTTATTTTGCTCCATTGGTATTAGGGTATCAATATTTGCTAGGGCTGCTTCTAGCAGATCAGCTCCAATTCTGGCACACACGTCTTCAAGCTCTAAGTACCTTGTACCTACTGGTATAGTTACCTTTTGCTGTAAGATTACAGGGCCTTCGTCCAGTTCCTCTGTTACCTTGTGCACCGTGACACCAGTTTCTCTATCCCCATAGTATAAGGACCAAAAGATGGGGTCTGGCCCCCTATTAGCAGGCAGCAGAGATGGATGTAGATTAATAAACCCCTTGCTTGGTATCGAAATAATATTCCTTTCTACTCTGTATGGGAAGCAAAGCAGGACACCTATATCTGGTTTAGAGACTACAAGCTCCTGCTCTAATTGGTAAAGCTGCTTTTTTTCATTAATAACTATTACTCTATCCTTATCTAGAATTCTTTGTAAGTTTGCCGAATTTATGTCAACAAGAGGTAATTTTTCGTCTCTTCTATAAGATTGTGTAGTGTGTATAGCTATCAGTACTGGATTAAATAGATTATTTGATAGTACCCTGTACAGGGGGTAAGTAGAGAACCTACATATGGAACATAGTATTGCGATGTTTATTTTGTCCTTTGATTCCACCTAAGCATTCCTATAACTTAGCTTAGCAGATATACTTGTATGACGGTGTTTGGAGGTTTTCTATAATATGCCTAGAACGGTCTTTTGTGTAAAACTTGGCAAAGAGCTTCCGGGTCTAGATGAGCCCCCATTTCCTGGCGAGCTTGGTCAGCGTATCTATGAAAACGTATCTGCTCAAGCCTACCAACTTTGGGAGGAGCAGGCAAAGCTTATAATTAATCATTATGGTCTAAATATGGCCGATCCTGAGGCTAGGGCATTCCTTAGGGAACAGATGGAAGAGTTCTTCTTCGGAGAGAACGCTCAGATGCCGGAAGGCTGGATACCGGTAGGCTCATCTTCCCCTAAGGGAGGGGCTAAGGGAGGAGCAGCTCCAAGGAAGTGAGAGCCCCTGGAGATATAGTCCTCTTAGCTGTATATGAGCTTGGGCACCAGCCCCTATCCCTGGCATCTCCTGCTGCCTTCCTAAAGAGGGCTGGGTTTTCCCCTATAGCCGTTGACTTAAGTATTGAGCACTTGGATCTTTCTAGAGTATCTAACGCCAAGCTCGTCGCGATATCTACTCCTATGCATACTGCCATGAGGCTTGCCGTTCCAGTAGCCAGGGAGATAAGGGGTATTAATCCCAATACTCATATATGTTTCTATGGTCTTTATGCTTACCTTAACGCCAACTATCTCTTATCTAGCGTGGCGGATTCTGTCTTAGCTGGTGAATATGAGCAAGCTCTTGTGGATCTAGCTTTGAGGCTTGAGGCACAAGATTCGTCTTCTCAGCATGATGGATCAGGGATTTTCACCTCTGATTTACTAAACCCTATATTAACCAAGCTGAGTTTTGTGGTGCCTCACAGGGAAAGTCTTCCCAATATAGAAATGTACGCTGCTCTTAGGCATAAAGGCCAACTTAGAAAGGCTGGGTATGTTGAGGCTACTCGTGGCTGCCTTCATACATGTACTCACTGCCCTATTCCTCCGGTGTACGGGGGAAGGTTCTTCGTCGTTCCTAAAGACGTAGTAATAGAGGATATAAGACAGCAGGTTAATACGGGGGCTACACACATTACCTTCGGCGATCCTGATTTTCTCAATGGTCCAGGGCATGTCCTAAAGATTTTGAGAGCTGTACATGAAGAGTTTCCATTTCTCACATTTGATGCGACTATCAAGATCGAGCACATAATCGAGAAGAGAGATTTATTTACGGAATTGCGTGAGCTAGGATGTATTTTTGTGGTCTCAGCTGTGGAATCTCTCAACGAGGATGTACTTAGAAATCTAGAGAAAGGTCATACTCGACAGGATGTTGAAGAAGCATTGTCCATTCTTAGGCAGAATGATATAGAGATGAACCCTTCCCTATTACCATTCACTCCTTGGGAGACATTGGACAGCTTCCTTGAACTGCTCCACTTTGTGGAAGACCAAGATCTTATTCCTAATGTTTCTCCTGTACACTACTCCATAAGGCTATTGGTTCCGCCTGGGTCTCTTATAATTCCCAAGCTGGAACAGATGGGAGTATTGGGCGCCCTGGATGAGGAATCGTTTACTTACATCTGGTCCCACCCTGATACTAGGATGGACGAACTCTACCATGAGATATCGGTGCTAGTTCAGGAGATGGTATCCCAGAATAAGACTAATTATGAGATCTTTGATCGGGTGAAAGCTGTAGCCTACGCCAAGGCGAGGTTGCCAATGCCCGATGCTCCTGTTAGGAATTCCTATAGGGAAGCACCAGGCCTTACAGAACCTTGGTATTGCTGTGCTGAGCCTTTAAACGATAACTTGTGTTGTTAGTGCACTTTTGAAGTCAGTCCCTCTTCGCTCTTGAGATGGAAGTGCCGGTTAATAATGGGAATCTCGGGAGTGATCTCTATCTTCAAGAGCGAGTGCGCTCTCCTCAGGGAGTACTCTACCATCTCTGGCGTTGGGCCCTTAGCGAATATAAAACCTAGGTAGGTTGCCCCTTCGGGGAGTGGTGTCACATGGGATTTGAGGGGTATATTTATGTCTATGTTCTCAATACCCTCAATCGATAGTGCTTCTTCTACCCCGCTTACTTTGTTTAGTATGCCGCTACGCGGAATAGGGATCATCATTACGCCTGTAGCTATATTGTTATCTTTGATTGCAGACCAATTTATACTACCCGTGTTACCCAGGCTGTGCCTTATTATAAGTTCCTCAAGCGACATTCCTAGCTTGTATTCCAATATCGTAGAGCACTTACCCCCAATGGCCCTGGCTGCTATCTCTATTAGATGAATGCTGTCACTGTTTACACGTAATTCTGCGTGTATAGGGCCATATCTTAAACCTATTGCCTTGCTAGCTAGCTGGATAAGATTTACTACTCTCTCTTGTATATTTGGTGACAGCCTAGATGGAGTCACGTATATAGTCTCTTCAAAGAAGGGTCCCTCCATTGGATCTGGCTTATCAAATATAGCTATAAGTGTTAGTTCTCCGTTTGTTAGCAATCCATCAACTGCTATTTCAAATCCGGGTACATATTCTTCCACCAGTATCTGTGTGGAGGGGTCCGACCCATCTTCTAGGAGCATGTTCCTTATCCTGGAGAAAGCCTCTATGAACTCCGTGGGATTGTTAGCTTTGATAACCCCACGGCTAGCCGCTAGGCTTACAGGTTTTATTACGCACGGATAGAATGAGCTTATGGCTAGGGTGTGTTCATCCGCATCTAGTCTCGATGAATAGAAGCGTATATTTGATAGTCCTGCTTTGGTCAGTGTCTCTCTCAACTTGGACTTGTCTCTTGAAATACCAACGCTCTGGGGAGTATTTCCAGGGAGCCCCATTTTTTGGGCTATAAATGATGCCAATACAACGGAGCTGTCATCTATACCTATTACTGCGGATGTTCTCGCCTCTGCAAATGCTTTTACTACCGAGTCTGCGGCCTCTTCAACTTTCTCGAAGTCTACTGATACTACGTCATCCGACATTTGTCTATTGAGAACAGGAGGCATACGATCAATAACGTGTAGTACCTTTACATCAAGTGATTTGGCAGCTTTCAAATATGGTAGAACTCGGTATGATCCTGATGGATATACAAGTATTATGGAAATCTTTTTCTCGTCCATTGCTTTTTCTTGCTTACATCAACTTTACTATGCCGGTTATCTGGAGGATTGCAGTAATAATCGCCAGTACCAGTATAATTAGCAGAGATGCTGTTAGCCCTGCATCCTCTCTCTGATCGTAGTATTCTTCTGTCGGTATTTGGATCTTATGTGTTTTCGACGGATGAGTTTGTTTCATCTACTCCTAGCTCTTCTGCTATTAGCTGTCTCCTGTATATTGATGCGTATAGGCCATCTAACTCCAATAGCTCTGAATGTTTTCCTTGCTCAACTATCTCCCCGTCTGACAGCACGATTATCTGATCAGCGTTCTGTATAGCTGATATTCTGTGAGCAACAATTATGCTTGTCCTTTGTTGCATGACTGTCCTTAGCCTCTTTAGTATTTCGCTCTCCGTGTTCGTATCGACGCTGGATAGTGCATCATCTAGTATCAGGATCTTAGGATCCCTTGCTATAGCACGCGCTATTGTTGTTCTTTGTTTCTGACCGCCGGAAAGGGTCACTCCTCTTTCTCCTACTATTGTCTCGTATCCCTTAGGGAACTGTTCTACATCCCTACTTAGCTGGCTGACCTCAGCTGCCCAACGGACTAGTGACTCATCCTTATTGTTTGTTCCGAAGGTTATGTTCTCTTTCAATGTATCCGAGAACAGAAAAGTATCCTGAGTAACGAACCCTATGTTCTTCCTAAGAACCTTGAGAGGTATTTGTCTTATGTTAATTCCATCTATCAGGATTTGCCCCTCCGTGGGGTCCCATAACCTTGGTATTAGGCTTACTAGCATACTTTTTCCTGATCCTGTAGGTCCGATGATGCCTAATGTACTGCCTGCAGGGACTTTGAGATTTATGTTTTTCAAGATCTTGTGAGACCCAATAGTTAACGAAATGTTTCGAAATTCGATTTCTCCTTCTATACTAGATATCTCGCTTAGGCCGGGGTCCTCATCTCTTATGGAAGGTAGCTTGGAGATTATCTGCTCTATTCTATTCATTGATGCCGCACCCTGCTGTATCAGGTTAACCACCCATCCTATAGAGATCATGGGCCAGCGCAGTGAGCCGATATAAAGCAAGAATTGAGTGAGCTCACCTATTGATATACGTCCTTGAATTACTTGTCTGCCGCCTATAAAGAGGAGTATTACTGTGGCTATGCCTGCGACTACGTACATGGATGGCCATAGAAGAGACTGGATCTTGATGAATGAGACACTGGCATCTAGATATTGTTTGTTTATTCGTTCAAAGTCCTTGATTTCATTATCCTCCTGGGCATATGCTTTAATCACCCTTACGCCGGAGGCGTTCTCCTGAACCTTAGTAGACATATCCCCAAAGCTGGACTGAACGAATTCAAACCTTCTCTCTATAACTCTACTAGAAACTATGAAGATAATACTCATCAAAGGTAGTATGAAGACGGAGTAAAGGGTCAATACTACGCTTATACTAAGCATGACTGATACTACACTCACGAATGCCGCCAAAGTATTAAATAAGTTCGTTACACCTGGTGATATCGATCTCTGGACAGCATTCAAATCATTAGTGGCCCTTTCCATAAGGTCACCAGTGTGCCAGGACTGGAAGAATTGTCTATCTTGGAACTGCAGGTGTCTAAATAGCTTGTTTCTGAGTTCGTACTCTATCTCTCTGGCAACCCTGCCCCCGAAGTATCTCGTGCTGAATCTAAAGTATCCTTCAACTGCCGCTGCCAACAGCAGTAGTAAGGCATATACCCCAATCATCCTAAGTGATCTACTACTCTGCACGTAGTCTATAGACAGCCTTATGATGTATGGCCCAAACAATGACGCTACGTTGGCAGCAATAGTGGATATGATGCTTATGATGAAGAATCGTTTGTGTGGATATATTAACCTTGCTAGCTTAGATATATAGTTCACTTCATTGCCCTGAATATAATTAGTTTACTAGATTCTTGAATCTAGCTATGTCTTGCTTGATAACCTCTAAGCTTGATCTCCAGAAGCTCTTATCTCTTATATTTATGCCGAACTTTAATGCTAGGTCTGCGGCGCCGAACATACCAGTTGATGACAAAAGCTCATCGTACTTAGCTTTGAACTCTTCTGGAGATTCCTCATAGGCTGCATACAGACCTAGCCCGAACAGTAAACCAAACATATACGGGAAGTTATAGAAATCCGATCCGTAGTAATGAGGTTTAGCTGCCCACATGTAAGGATGAAGCTTATCACTATCTAGTGCTTCCCCATATGTAGCTTTTTGAGCCTCAGTCATGATGGACTTTAGGTCCTCTATCGATAGCTCCGTATCTTTCCTCCTATCTATGACTTCTTTCTCGAAGAGAAATCTAGATGTTATATCTACAACTATCTGACAGCTATTTTGTAGTGATCCCTCAAGAATGAGTATCTGTTCTTCCTTATCAGCACTCTCCAGGGCAGCTTTTTGTATTATTGTCTCACAAAATGTGCTAGCG
>JBHORE010000105.1:0-3853 GCA_042408415.1 Thermobaculum sp. | reverse complement strand
CAGGCTAGCAAGTGCGGACGCAGTACGCAATTTTGAACTGCATGGGCTACTGCCAACCGCGCACTATCGCCTGCGCACCCCTGAGGGGTGGAGCGCGGTTTGCAGCGGTGCGGAGCTTACCAGAGGCCTTACTGTCAGGCTCGATCAACGTTTCCGGTCGTCCTTAGTGTTTGTGGAGAGGGAGTAGAGAGCTATCTTACTCCCTCAAACCTGTAGTAACTATTCCCTGGATGAAGTAGCGCTGGGCTATGAAGAAGAGGAGTATACAGGGTAACAGAAACATAAGGGTGCCTGCCATTTGGATGGTAACGTCCGTAGGCTCTGCCCGGGCGGCACGCAGGAAGTTGATGCCCAGCGCCAGAGTGTACTTATCTATGTCGTTCAGGTAGACCAATGGGCCTAGAAAGTCATTCCAGTTCGTCACGAAGGAGAAGACGGCGACTGTTGCCAAGGCGGGTTTCGATAGCGGCAGCAGGATCTGCCAGTAGATTCGAAACTCTGAGGCCCCATCTATCTTAGCAGCATCGTCCAGCTCCATCGGAATGGTCATGAAGAATTGCCTTAGCAGGAATACGTAGAATGCAGGCCCACAGAAGGCGGGTACTATTAAAGGAAGGAATGTGTTGATCCACCCAAGCTCCCTGAAAAGCATGAACGTCGGAATAATAGTCACTGGGTAGGGGATCATCATCGTGGCTAGCACCACTAGGAATAGGATGTCTCTACCTGGGAACCTGAAACGTGCGAAGCCATAGGCCACGAGCGAGGAGGATAGTACTTCGCCGATGAGTGTTAGACCTGTAACAATGATGCTGTTGCGTAGGAAAGTTAAGAAGGGTATAAAGTGAAACACTGCAGGGAAGTTGGCTAGCGTCGGTTGGTCTGGAATCCACTTGGGAGGATAAGAGTAAGCTGTGCCAGGCGATTTTAGCGCTGTGGACAGCATCCACAGGAACGGCAGGGCCATCGCTAGTCCAAGCATTGACAGCACCAGATAGGTGCTCAGCGTCCCTATAATTCTCCCCAATAGGAAGCGTCTGGCTGAAAGTCTCTGTCTAGCATGGTTGGCCACTCGTGTGGTGATCATGTCCCTCTTAAAGCCCCCTCGTAGTGGATATACGCCCTCGATAATCTTAGGATGAGGATGGTGAGGCCGATGATGATCAGGAAGAGGATCCAAGCCAGCGCGGATGCATAGCCCATATCGAACCAGTGGAAGGCATTCTGGTAAAGGTACAGGACGTAGAAGAGCGTGGCGTAGTTGGGTCCTCCTCCCGTCAGCACGTAGGCATAGGTGAACGTCTGGAAGGATGATATGATCCCCGTGATAACGTTGAACAAGATAACAGGAGAGATCATCGGAATCGTCACATGCCAAAGCTTAGCTAAACGTCCAGCGCCGTCTATCTCGGCCGCCTCGTACAATACTCTAGGCACACCCTGTAGAGCAGCCAAGAAGATGACTATGGCACCTCCTATACCCCAAAAACTCATCACTATCAGCGCTGGTAGTGCCCACTCAGGACTTGCTAACCAGTCAGGGCCACGTATGCCGAAAATTGACAACACATAGTTGACTACACCGAAGTTGGGATCGAACATCCAGCCCCAAATGACGGCAGTGCCTACCCCAGATAGGACCACTGGTAGATAGAACAGGGTCCTGAAGAATGATATCCCAAATACCGCTCTGTTGAGCAGGACTGCTACGAGCAACGCTGCCATGACTCCCAAGGGAACGCTAACCACGGTGTAGGTTGCCGTTACCCTAAGCGCTTGGAAAAACAAGGGATCGGTGATAAGCCTCTTATAGTTGGCCACCCCTACAAACTGGGGTGGCCGCAGAAGAGTCCAATCAGTCAGACTTATGCCTATCGAAGCTAGGATTGGCCCCAGTTGGAACACGAGGAAACCGATCAGCCAGGGCGAGATGAACAGATAACCAAAGAATTGCTCGCGCCTCGAGGTAGTAATAAAACTCTGTCTGCGACCAGGATGGTTTCCAGTCATCTGTTGACCACCCCTCAAGCTACCATTGGACCTTGATCCAACTAACTGGGCGTTCTGGGGTCAGCTGAGGTTCATATTCCATCTCCATAGTTAAGCGTCGATAGATTGGGTAATTCTCCCTTACTGGGGCTATAGAGGTAACAGTGCCTCCTTTCCACCGTACAACATACTCCTGCCCAGCCAACTTCTCAATCTCTTCTGCTAAGCGCTGTGGGTAGGTAACGACAACCGTCTGTCCAGGCTGCAATGTGCCTAGGTCGAGGTACCTGTTACACCAAGTCGGTAGCTGATCTTGCCCATCGACCATGATCCGGAGTTTCTCCATGTGGGCCCACTCGGGTACTCGCAGATAGTAGTGCTCGGGTAAATGCACCAATAGCTGCAGCTCTCCCCTGTAAGGTTCATAGCTGATGAGGCTAGCCCAAGGTGTATGGCGGTTGAACGCCAGATTGACGTGCACGCCCTCTGCATCCTGAGTTATTGCATAGCTCCACACTAGACAGCATGCACGCACTCCCGATGGCGTGCAGCAGCCCTCGACGATGCCTTGAGGGTCCCCAAGCAGCGCGTTGGGGAGGGAGGCGCTGTCAAAGCTGCCCAGTAGAATTTGTCTAGCTAGTGCGTGTTCCACATCATGGTGGTCTGGCGGGATGACGCAATCGACGTCCCTTATCTGGCTCTCAAGCAGATGATTACGCACAAACTTCTCTACATCGTCCCAATAGTCCCCGATGCCGGCAGAGGAGAGCTTGATCGCCAGCTCGATCAGGTCTGCTAGTGCGCACGTCTCACAGGTGCAGGCATAAGGTGTGCTTTTAGGGTCGAGGCCCAGCCCATCTGGTATCCATCCGAAGGAGCTGGTGTACGTCCGTGCGTAGGAATACACCCTGTTGCTCCACATTATCAACTCTTCATCACCTGCTGCTAAGGCATACCTAAGCACACCGAGAGTAGCTGGAAGAATACCACCGCTGTGGGTATGTCCACGAAAAGTACCGTCCCAGGTGATTGCACCACTGTGGTACACGTAGTAGCGGGCCAGCTTGCCAGCCAGCTCCAGTGCTCGATGGCTGCCAGTGGCTTCATAGTATCTAGTGAGTCCAATGAGCTGTTGCACTGAGTATCCAGGCATTTTACCGTTCCAGAGCCCTCCATCATGCCACCTACCTTCCCTCCAGATATCCTTGGGGTAAAAGCAGTAGTCTTCCTGATGGACGGCTATCCGGCTTAGTCCAGAGATTAACGCCTCGATTCTAGCTTCTACTGCAGCATCCCCAGTCAACATGAACCAGCTCACCAGCCCCAGCAGTGCTCTTCCCTGGCAGAACATATCGGCCTCAATGCGCGACCAGGGAGCCTCTGCGTTATAGAAGAGACCATCACTGGGGTTGGCACGGCTGAGAAGAAAGGTCCGCAGCTTTGCTTCGGCCTCCACCCCTCTACGATCGCCTGTCATCTCCCTAGCTAGAATGAGGGCATCTACACACCTTCCTGACATGTCACAGTAGTCCCAGCTCGTATGCTTGATATGTGGGGGCGAGCTACCAAGATCTAATAGGAAGTAAGGTTCATAGTCGAGCACTGGGTCCAACCGCGCGAGTATGTTGTCCATAGCCAGCTCGACAGCCTTCTCAAGAAAGTATGTGTTTGGCACCTGTACCATGATCGGACTCTCCTTATTCCTTATCAGTACTAGCGCCGTTGGAGCTCGGCATTCACCCGAGGGCAAACCTTGGCTGCCGCCTGGGCTGCCGACTCCCTACCAGAGAACACCAAGTCCAGTTCCGACTGGATGATAGTCGAGATTTTGTCCCATTTAGCACCCGCGCCTGGATACCTAGCG
>JBHORE010000102.1:0-10203 GCA_042408415.1 Thermobaculum sp. | reverse complement strand
TCCAAAAGCACTACCACCTGTCAGGAGGATTGCGTGTACTTTGCTGACTAGATTACCGGATCTGCATAGATCTGTTTCTCTCGTAGCTGGAGCAGCTCCCCTAACATCTACCCCTACAGTAGCTCCCTGCTTGCACAGCACCACTGTGCAGCCGGTACGAATAATTTGGTCCTCAGTGCTACCAACTTCAATACCCGCTACATCTAGTATGCTGTCTTGCATCAGGCTCCTCCTAAGGAGTGCTGAAATAGGAGAGCGCTAGCCTAAGCTTCTCCTCCATGGGAAGCTCTTTATCTGTAGGAAGACTACGGACAGCTGCTTGTGCCTCTCCAAGTGTGTAGCCAAGCGCTAAGAGCGCAGAAACCAGCTCCTCATCTTTGTGCCCGATTATCTGGACCGCCTTACCGGAAGGTTCCACTTTGCCCTTCAGCTCTAGAATTATCCTTGCGGCTAGTTTCTTGCCTATTCTTGGTATGAGTGAGAAGAATTGCGCGTTCTCCTGAGCAATAGCCGTCTGTATCTCTTCGACACTTGCCGATGATAGTATATTTAGGGCATGGTTAGGGCCCACTCCAGTTACCGATATGAGCAGCTCAAACAATCCTAGCTGTTCTCTAGTGGAGAAGCCGTAAAGTGTTAAGGCGTCTTCTCTAACCATCAGGTATGTATGCAGGTACACTTCATCACCGATCTCCCCAATCTCTCTAACCATCGAGGATGGCGTGAATACCCTCAGGCCAACACCTCCGACCTGTACGATCAACCCATCGTTCAGCTTGTATTCTATATGTCCCTTGATTGATGCGATCATGCCCTCTTGCTTTGCAATATCATAATAAATGTTTTCGTTATCACGAGTTTAGCTGATTATGTATGCCCAATGAGGTATTTTATCTTGAATAAATAGTAGTGGAGCTATGATATGTCTGAGGAAGTGGATATCAACGCAGCAGACTTTATCAGGGATTATATAGACCTTGAGGAACAGACGCAGCCCAACGGTGTAGAACTTACACTTGCTTGGGTAGAGCGTTTTCTGGAAGCTGGCAAACTGGCATTTGATAATAGCGAGAGAGTCTTGCCACGGACTGAGAGGCTTGAGTTTGACCCAGAAGGTTGGATATGGCTACCACATGGCTCCTACAAGATTGGTTTCAATGAGCTAGTGACTATTCCCGAGGATAGGTTTGCTATTGCTAGGCCTAGATCCAGCCTTCTGAGGATGGGAGTGTCGGTTGGAACTGCCCTATGGGATTCGGGTTTTAGGGGAAAGGGCGAAGCTATGCTCTGTGTACATAATCCACACGGGTTTTGGGTACGTAAGGATGCTCGCATAGTGCAGTTAGTATTCTTCAAACTACCTACCAGAGCACACAAGCTGTACGAAGGGCAATACAAAGATCGCACGTGGTAGCAATCATATTGCTACCACGTGCTTCACGAGCACCCTAGCTTTCCCCTACTTTTATCTCACCTCTTCTGAGGAATTCTACGTCGTTCTTGATCCTGCTTGGAGTAGGTTCTCTCTGCCCCTGATACTTGCTGCCTCTTAGTGGACCGTATGGACGAGCTACAGGCCCTGTATGCATAAGAGTGAGTTGGCATATTCTAATACCAGCTCTTAGGGCAACTGGTATCTTCCCGATATTGCTGATCTCAAGAGTTATGTTACCCTCAAAACCTGGGTCTATGAATCCAGCCGTAGAATGTACAACTACACCCAATCTACCGAGGCTACTTCTACCTTCAAGCCTCCCAACTAAATCAGGGGGTATTTTTACGTATTCCATCGTAGATCCCAGTACAAATGCGCCTGGGTGCAATATGAATGGTTTGTCTTCCAGTCGCACAATCTGAGATATCGAATCAAGATCTATGTCTTCGGTCGGATCTATAACTGCCTGTTGCGCATAGTTGTAGACCCTAAAGGTGTTGCCAAGCCGCAGATCAACCGAAGCTGGTTGGACCTGTATGTCTATGTCAACCGGTGGGTCAAAGGACACCCATCCAGTCTTTATCGCGTCTATGATCATCGTGTCAGATAAAATCATATTGCTGCTCCTGTATATCTGCTCTGTTTAGGAAGCTCGTTCCTTGCCAAATCCCCTGGTAATGAAAGATAGTGTGCTTACCGTAGTCAGTTCTTTATAAGCATCCGCATATCCTGGTTTGAGCTTGACAGCTTGTCTCAGTTCTGCTGCGGCCAAATCGTACCTCTTCAGCTTCTTATATACAACTCCAAGATTGCGGTGATAGAGGGCTTCGTCTGGTTGAAGTCTTACCGCGATCTCATATTGTTCTCTAGCTGCATCAAGGTTACCCATAGCTTCATAAAGCATTCCTCTCTCATTGTAAGCCGCGGCGTTCTCTGGGTCGAGGTTTAGGGATCTTTCAAGTGCTGCCATAGCCTCTTCGAACCACCTGAGCTGTCGGCAGATGGAGGCTGCCCGTAACTCGTAGATAGGATTCTTCGGGTCTAGCCTGATAGCTTCCTTCTGTTCTCCAAGAGCTAGTTTAAGCTTCTCCTGAGCTTCGTATATTAGCCCCAACTCTGAGTGTGTCTCAGCATCATCTGGATCCAGCTCCAGGGCTTTTTCTAAAGCCTGTGCTGCCTCCTCCAACCTATCCATATCGGCATATAGCTTCCCAGCTCTACGGTAGAGATCAGCTCGCGAGCTATCCAAAAGCAGAGCTTGAGCTATATGGCTGATAGCCTCCTCTGGTCTACCGAGCTTCTCCATTACCAGGCTGAGCTGCTCATGTACGTCGAAATTATTAGGTTCTATTCTGGCTGCATCCATTAGACGTTCTAGAGCTTGATCGTACTGCTCGAGGTTTATTAGCGCAATCCCTAGCTTAAGGTGAGCCTCTGCTGATTCAGGCTCTATCTCTAGGCTCTTAGCTAGCTCCTCGGCAGCTGGCGCGAAGTATTCCATGTCTAAGTACATGCATCCTAGCTTGAACCTCCATTCGTAGTTTCGTGGTTCCAGCTTGAGTGCGTATTTGAGGCATTCTATTGCCTCCTCTTTCTTGCCCATGCGCTCGCACACTTCTGCAGCTCTGAAAGCATATATGGCGCCGTCTGGGTTGAGCTGCATAGCTTCGTTGTACTCTGCAAGCGCTTCCTCATATCGCTCAGAGGACTCCAGCAGGGCACCAAGCTCGAAGTGCCATGTTGGTTGATAGGGCTCAAGCATAACAGCGTGTTGCAGCTTCTCTATAGCTAGCTTGGTTTGCTTGAGATCCTGATGAGCTATAGCCGCATTGCGATTATAAGTAGCATTATCTGGCTTGAGCTTCAGTGCGTGTTCAAACTCAGCTAGCGCTTCTCTGTGCTTACCCTGGGCTCTGTAGGCTAGTCCTAGCTCATTATAGATCTCTGGATCTTGGGGATCGATCTCTGCAGCTTTTTGCAGAATAGAGATCGCATCTTTGAATTTCTTCATTTGTCTATAAGTTGATCCTAGCCTCCTCAGCGTAAGCCCATCATCGGGTCTAATCTGTAGCGCTCTCTCATAGTTGATCAAAGCCTCAGAATGGTTCCCGACCATGTTATAAGTGGCTCCAAGCTCTGAATAAGCCTGAGCAAATTCAGGGTCTAGTCGAACTGCCATCTGAAATGCGCGAATTGCTCGATCGTAATCTCTCAGCTTTTTGTATATTCGGCCTTGATTGTACTGGAATAGTGCACAATCTGAGTCGATATCTGAGGCCCATCTGAAGTGGTGCAGAGCACCCTCATAATCGTCCACGAGTTCATACAATTCACCCAATGTGTTGTGCCAGTCAGCATGATTGTGCTCTATCCTAAGTGCGGCTTCTATCTCCTCTATGGCTTGTTCGTAGCTTGCCTGAGATGAGCTAGCGAGCAGGCGTGCGCTCCTTAGCTTATCTTCGCGTTCCTTAAGCCTCATGATAGCCAAGCCATAATGGAATCTGTAAGTTGGATTATCCGGAGCCAGCTGAGTTGCTTTCTGTAGCACCTTGCAAGCTTCGTCAAACCTGTCTGTCTGCAGATAGAGCTGTCCCATTTCAAATAAGGATTCGGGATCTTTGGGTGCAAGATCTATGGCCTTCTGCAGTGATTGCGAAGACTCTTGAGTCTTGCCCAGATGACGGTAGATAGATCCTATCTTGCGATGATAATCTGCATTGAGAGGGTCTAACATAGCGGCTTGCTTGTAAAGGGCGAGCGCACTGGTAAGCTCTCCTAATGCTTCCTGTACACTTGCAAGCTCGGCGATCGCCTGGGGCTCATCCGGTGCGCACTTTAGAGCCTGTCTAGCACTTGCCAGAGCTTGATCCAAGTCTTGTGTCTCTCTAGCGATTACAGATAGTTGACGATGATATCTGTAATTGTCTGGATCAAGCCGAGAAGCCTCTTCAGCTTCTTTGCGAGCCTTATCCAACATCCCTATTTGGAAATAGAGATCAGCCAAAGTAGAATGCCACTCGGCATTGTTTGGCTGTATGTCTATAGCCTTGGATACCTGGTTTATGGCACCGTGTAGATCTCCTTGAGATTTCATTAGTATCCCAAGATTGTAGTGGTAGCGAGGATTATCTGGAGATAGGTTTATAGACTGTTGAAAGAGATCGTACGCATCATCGAATCTGCCCATGTCCTGCATGACTAGCGCCATCTGGTGATATGGTTCTGCAAAGTTACTGTCAAGCTCGATGGCCTTTTGCAGGCGCTGGAGAGCTAAATCATGCTTTCTCTGCTGCCTGAGGACATTACCGGCATTACTTAGGTATACAGGCTCTCTGGGTTGAAGCTCAATTGCTTTCTCAAACGCTTGCACAGCTTCATGTAGCCAACCTCTACGTTCGTAGCATATTCCCAGGTCGTTGTACCAAGCTGCGACGTCAGGAGATATCCTGACAGCCTCTTCTATTTCCTGACAGGCTGCGCCGTACTCGGATATGGACCTATATGCTATTCCCAGGTCGTGATGGTATTGTGCTACGCTAGGGGCTATTTCTACAGCCTTCTCGAACGCCCGCACAGCTTCTTCATACTGGCTCAGTCCCATGTGAGCCCTGCCTAGGGCATGATAGTATTCGGCTGCTTCAGGGTGGGCTTGTATAGCTGTAAGTATGGTATCTATGGCTTCGGCATATCTCTTGAGATGGATAAGTGCTAGCGCCATTCGATACTTATACTCCGGAGACCTATCATCTAGTGAGCATGCGATCTCATGGTGCCTTAACGCCTTCTCCTGTAGCCCCAGATCCATGTAAAGCATTCCCAGTTCGCTGTGTGCTTGAGCAGATTGTGGGTGATCGTCTGTACACTTGAGCAATAGGTCTTCTGCATCTTGATATTCCCCATATCTACGAAGCATTGACCCCAGCTTGACCTTATAGCTCACATTCGTGCCGTCCAGACGTACCGCCTCTTGCAAGTTCTGGATAGCCTCTTCTCTTTTACCTGCTCTTTCGAGAGCTTCGGCGTAGGTTACGTATATATCTGCTCTTCTTGGATCCAGAGCTAGGGCTCTCTCCAAAGTCTTGATAGCATCCTCTATTGCATCCGTGTGCAAGCAAGCTATGCCGTACATGTGAATATAGTCGACGTTCTGCTCATCAATAAGAAGAGAGGATCTAAAGTGGGCAAGTGCCTCCTCCCATTGGCCCCTGCCTCCTATGAGCATGCCCAGTTCTGCATGCGCTTGACCGTTATTGGGGTCAAGCGCCAGAGCCTTTTCCAACCATGTTAGAGCTTCATTGATCCTCCCGAGTTTGCGAGCACAAGCTCCCAGATCAAGCGCATATTGAGCATTTCGGGCATCAAGTCTAGCTGCCTTGCGAAAATGGCTTAGTGCTTCCTCTTCCTCGTTCAGGGCAATCAGCAACATACCCATCTCGTGATGAGCAGCTGGGTTGCTGGAATCAAGTCTTAGTGCTTCCTCACAAGCTTCTTTTGCTTCATCAAGCCTTATCAGGTGTCTGTATGACTTACCAAGATGAGCCCAGAAATCTGAGCTTTCAGGAGAGAGCTTGGTTGCCTTGAGGAAGCACTCGCTTGCCTTCTGATAATTTCCTCTTACAAACTCAATAGTTCCTAGCTCATCGTATATGAGTGCTGATTCAGGCATCCTGGAGAATGCATTCCTTATTAGTTCGTCAGCCTGAAGCAAGTTGCCTGATAGTCGAGCAGACCTGCTTACTGCAACAATAAAGCGCTCATTATCAGGCGATAGTTCCAGTGCCTTCCGATACCTCTCTAGAGCAAGTATATAATCGCCTTTCTGCTCAGCAACCATGCCAAGCTCAAAGTATGCAGGTGCCAAGTCGGGATTATTCTGGATGACCTTTTTGAGTGATTCTTCAGCATCCTCAAGCATTCCCGCCTTTCTCTGTACTATGGCAGCGTTGAGCAGGTATTGAGGCATACCACCACTCAGCTCTATAGCCCATCTATATTCCTCAATAGCTTCCGTCAAACGTCCAGATTGGCAGTAGGTTTCTGCAAGTATAGCCCGCTTGTTTAGGTCTTTGGGATCCATAGACAGTGCTATCTGCAGGGCGGTTATTGCTTTTGCTGGCTGCTTAAGAGCTCTGTAGGTCAGACCCATCTGTAGATAGTATTCTGGCTGTTCAGGTGAGTATTGGATAGCCTTCTGGAAGTTCTCAAGGGCAACTATATGCTTACCCATATCCATATACAGGCTACCGAGTTCGTTATAAGCATCTGCATACTTGCTGTCCAATTCTATAGCGGTAACAAGCTCTCTCTCTGCCTCCTCTACTCTGCCGAGCTTTCTAAGAATTGCTCCGGCGTTACGGTGATATAAGGGCTCTTCGGGCTGAATCTCGGTTGCTTTCTGGTAGTTGGCCAATGCAAGGTCCAGTTTGCCTTGCCTTTCCAGTACTGCAGCCAGCTCGTTGGCTGCAGGTGCATAATTAGGATCTAGATCTAGCGCCCGCCTTAGCTCCCTTTCTGCCTCCTGATCATCTCCGCAGGCTGCCAGTACAGATCCCAAGCTGGTCAGGTAGACTGCGCTACTGGGAGACATGGTGGCTGCATCTTGAAACTGCTCGAGGGCTTGCTGCAACCTACCTTGAATCTTATATATATTGCCTAGCTCGTGCTGGGTTAATGCACAATCTGACTTGAGTATATCTACCACCTCTCTCAGCTTGGCGGCGGCTAAATCGTACTTGTTGCATAGTGCCAACGCTAACCCAAAACTACGGCGATAGTTGACGTTAGAGGGGTCTCTCTCTACGGCTAGCTCGTACTGCTGACAAGCTAGCTCATATTTTCCTTCGGCCTCGTGAATCTTACCCAATTGGTAATGTACATCAGCGCTATCTAACTTCTTTTCGATAGCTCTGTTTAGCTCGTTGGACGCATGTGCGTAGAAGCCGAAGTCCGCAAAAGCGCGTCCTAGGTAGTAATGAGCTTGAGCATCCAGATCTCCTCTTGATGTTATGTAGGACCACTTCTCCTCGGGCTCGTTCTGAGTTATGCAGGTTACTGCTAGCCTGACGAGGGGCAAACTTTGACCATCACCCAGGATATCTGAGAGCAGCTTTTCCTTGTCCAAGTGAATACCATAAAGAAGGGATACTACATTCCCCCACTTCTCTCTCTTGCTTGAGTCGCTTATGTAGTCCTTCAGATCACCGCCAGATTCTAGATGAAGTGATATTGCATAGGCAGCAAACACTTCTAGGGTTAGTTCGTCTCTGAATCTGATTCTTCTTCGGGAATCTGAGCTTTCTATGATTCCTGATGATAGGAGTACTTCGAGCAGCTGTTCGGAGGATGCACTATCTCCTGAGGATGCTGATATTATGCCCCTGGCTTGATCTCTTGAAAGATCTTTGACTGAGTCTGCTTTCAGGGAGAAAGCTAATGCTGCCAGCAGCTTCATCAAGGTACGGCTTTGAGCTCCGGCGAATCCCTCGCTGTTTCTTTTCTTACTCTCAGCTTCCATCAAAAGCTTACGGCTGCTGGCTAGTACTAGATCGCCTATGCTATTTACGTTAGATCTAGTGTCGTCAAGCTCTTGCTTGGCTAGATTAAGTACCTTTGTTGTGGAAAGCACCTCAAAGGCTCTAGGGTGGGAAAGAACTCTATCTCTCCTCTTGGGATCGGTACAATCTTCCAAAAACAGCCTTACCTGTGATTCGTTGATGGGCTCTATTGATCTGATCTCGCAACGTTCAAACCAGACTCTGTATAGGGGGAATTCGTCCTCCTTGCAGGTAATCACGAACCTATTAGCGCTACCTGGCTTGGAAACTAGAGAAGCTATTTCGGCTGCGGCTTCGAGCTTAATATCAGGTCGAATCTCGTCTAACCCATCTAGTACCAAGAGTAAGGGGTAGTTCTCTACGACTCTCTGTGGAAATTCCTCATCGGGGAGAGTGATATCTGCTTGTTGGAATGCGCCAGCCAGCATATCATGAATCTCTACGGATTCAAGAGACTGGAGCTGTACCAGCACAGGTATACGCTGATCATCGATGGAGAGAGATCTCTTTCCTGGTTCTGCTCCAAAATGCGAACGTAGGGCTCTGTTAGCCACATGCAGCACAGCTTTTTTGGCCAGGGATGTTTTCCCGGCTCCAGCTTTGCCCAGTATAATCAAGCGTCCGTAGGATTCGACTGCCTGTTCAAGGCTCACACCTGGTTTGTCTTCTTCCGTAAACGCTTTTTTAAGATGAAGAGGAATCTCTCTGCCGTGAGCATTGAATCTTGTTAGTACCTCTTCAAGGTAAGCCCGGATGTAGTGATTGTCAGCGCTTCTCTTCTCTTCGGTTTGCTTGGAAAAGTATGTGGTCATAGGTTCCCCCTTGGCCCATTTCAACCAATTCTGTAACTCTACTTAAAGCATTTCCAGGGAGAACCTAACAATGGATTTTCGTAAATATATCCTAAATAGCTCTGTGGCGCATTTGTTATCAGGATTCCAGGGCTAGTCTCGCCGCCTTCCTCCCTAGATCAACACTATAGTTGGTGCCTCTGTCCTGAGGATATATCTGGGTGGTATTAGCTAATATGAGGTTCTTCACAGGGGTTTGCATCTCTGGTATTCGCTGTGAGTAGTTCGGAGGCACTATAGGTTGGGCTGCTGCCTCCCTGAAGACTTGATAGGAATCGATCCATGATCTTTCGAACTCTGGATTAACCCTTTGCAGGAAAGGTATATAGGCTTCCAATAGCTCCTCTTTGCCTAGTTGCCAATAATAATCCTCTGTAGAAAGGTAGTTACTTATATACAGGACGTGCTTTCCCCCATACCATTCTTTAGGTACTAAATTCGTATGCTCAATGAGCCCCACGAACGGGAAGCCTTCTTCACCTATGTTGAGCCAGTAATAATCCGATAGCTTGTTGTGTAAGGTCATCAGCATCACGAGGGCGCCTTGGTATCTTCCTGATCTCAATTTCTCTTCGTATGCTTTCCCGACGGGAGGGGCAATGTCTAGGAATCTGTTGGACGGAATAGTGGATATTATTTTTTCGAATTCCTGTAATCCCTCGCCGGTACGTATGCCTACAGCGGTCAGCTCCCCACTTGGAGATGTCCGCGCTTCGATCTTCTCTATGCTGGCACCCAGGTGGATATGCCCTCCCATATCCCTTATGGCTTTCTCTAGCGCATCGACTATGATCTTGAAGCTTCCGGTCGGATACCCAAGAACCTCCTTGTTGATCGAAGATCTGGAGGTGGTTCTAAGATGTATCTTGCCCCACAGCCATGCCATGGAGATATCTTCGTGTCGGGTGCCGAACTTACCCTTAAGTAGAGGTCTCCATACTTGTTCATAGGCGTTATTGCCTGCCCATTTTCTCATCCATAGAGTGGCTGTTGTCTTTTCCAGAGCCTTCCAATTTTTATAGCGCTGCAAGAACAGCACTACTAACCCTAGTCGCAGTCTATTCCAGGGCCTTAGAGGTTTGAAGCGTAGCAGATCCATAGGGGTAACAAATGGATATATTTTGCCACCTTTGAACCATCCAACTTTTGATGGGTACCATTCCAGCTTGTCTATAATGCCAAGCTCAGCCATTAGCTCCTGCATCACTACGTCGCTAGTGAATAGATGGTGATAGGCTAATTCTATAGGGGTACCATAGAGTGGTATTGTCACTACTTGGCCCCCAAGAAAGTTTGATCTCTCAAAAAGATGGACCTCTTGCCCTGCCTTAAGTAGCTCGTATGCGGCAGATAGCCCTGCAAT
>JBHORE010000091.1:0-31181 GCA_042408415.1 Thermobaculum sp. | reverse complement strand
CACCTGGGCATGCCCAAAGATCAAGTACCCCCACAACGTGATGTACAACAGCTCCCGCGCTATCTCCAGTGTCCCTTCATCGGTCAAGAACAGCCCCAGGATCTGCCCAGCAAATAGGTACACTCCCAACACCAGCAGCCCCCCTATGGCGTAGTTGAGCCCCACACCACTGCGCAGCACCCTGCGCAGTCTCTCCAGCTTGCCTGCTCCTATCGCCTGAGCCCCAAAGATCGATACCGTGATCCCCAAACTAATGGCCGCATGGTTTTAACGAGGGCTGCCTATATGATAAGGAAGCGCGTTGATGCTATACTGCCAACTATCCTGCTAGGGAGAGGTAGATGCGGCACATAAAGTGGCTCTTGATAACAGCTTGCATACTGCTGGCTGCCTGTGGGGGCAGCGCACCCACGAGCACAGTACTGCTTCCCACACCCACGGTCCCTAGGAAGGGGGATAACATGAGCACATCGACAGGAAACTTCACCAACCCGGTGTACGACAGCAACTTCCCGGATCCGTTCGTCCTCAAAGAGGGAGATACTTACTATGCCTTCTCGACCACTTCGGGAGGCAAGCACTACCCCACTCTTATATCAAAGGATCTCGTGCATTGGGAAGAGGGCCCGGATGCGATGCCCGAGATGGCCGATTGGACGGCTGGTAACACCTGGGCACCCGAGGTGCTCAAGCTGCACGATGGTCTGTACCTCATGTACTACACGGCGGAGTGGATCGAGGTCGGGCTGCAGTGTATCGGCATAGCGGAGAGTCGCAGACCACTAGGGCCCTACGTGGATCGTGACAAGAGGCCATTCATCTGTCAGCAGGATGAGGGCGGGTCTATAGACGCAGACCCATTCCGAGATGACGATGGCAGTCTGTACCTCTACTGGAAGAACGATGGCAACAGGATAGGGATGAACACCTACATCTACGGCGTGAGGCTCTCACCCAACGGCCGCAGGATGGTCGGCAAGCCCAAGCGCCTGCTAGCTGGAGAGCCCAACTGGGAGATAAATTGGATCGAGGCGCCTTTCATGTGGAAGCACGAGGGGCGCTACTACCTCTTTTACTCCGCCAACGCCTACAACACCCCGGACTACGCGGTGGGATACGCCATCTGTGAGGGCCCACTAGGGCCCTGCAGGAAGGGACCCGAGAACCCTATACTAAGGTCCAAGTGCGCAGCCGCTGGCCCAGGCCACAACTCCGTCACGGTAGACAAGCACGGCCGCCCTTGGTTCGTCTACCACGCTTGGCACCCTGACGCTATAGGTTCGATAGAGCCCGGGAGGGTGCTCTGGATCGACAGGCTAGTTGTAGAGCACGGCAAGGCCAAGGTGTTGGGGCCCACATGTCACCCGCAGCCCATCCCCTAAGCGTGCTCGGGGTCATCCCTCACTATCCCGCCGGATCCTAAGTCGTACCTGTAGCCCCGTGGGATCCATCCTACCGCTATAGATTGGACTATACTTGGCAGCAAGCTAACATCTCCCGAATAGTTGAATCCCGCACGACTTAATGCTGAACATTGCTTCAGTGCCACATCATAACGCTTGATGCTTGAAGCGAGACATGAGCAGAGATGCCATTTGTAGAAGTAGATCATCTGTTGAGGGCGCGTATCCCTCATTCTGTCCCGTGGCTATTTCCACCGTGGGTACAACCTGGATCACGCGGTGACCATCCTCTTCAAGGCGCTTCTTGTTCCTTTGAAAAGCTGGTTTATTCCACATCAACTGGTTCATTGCTGGAGCAAAGACTATAGGTCTGGGGTAAGTCAGTATAGTGGTGGACAACAGGTCATCTGCGATGCCATTGGCCGCCTTAGCGATGATGCCGGCTGTGGCCGGTATCACGACAAACAGATCTGCCCAACTACTTAGTTGCACATGAGCTACTTTGTCTATAGAATCTGAGGTGTCCCAAAGGTTGACGAAGACACGATCACCTGTATGTATCTCCAGGGACTCAATACTGATACCATTACGTACTAGCAAATCGGCAGCGTTTGTCGTGAGGATTATTTTTATATCACACTTTAGAGAGCTCTTGAACAGATCAATATACCAATGAATGCTCGTGGCATATATCGAACCTGTAACCCCGACCAATAGATTGCAGCGACTAGAGATGTCCATACCCTCGCCCTTTTGTAAGCGCTCTTAGCGCTGCATCCGCCACCTCATCGACTCCTAGGCCAGTCAAGCAGTCTCGAGTAGCACATCCCAAGGGGTTACCGATCTCATGGTCTCTAAAGAAGCAAGGCATGCACGATAAGTTCCGGTGCACGACCGTTACCCGCTCTGTATCGGGTTCATCACCTAGATAGGGGCCCCAAGCTCGATGGTTAGATAACCCGAATATCGCTACCGTAGGCGTTCCAGCGGCAACCGCTAGGTGCATAGGACCCGAATCGTTGCCTATGAACAGATCCACAGAGCCCAACAGGGCCGTAGTTACCCTTACACCACATGCTCCTGCCAGGCTCGTCCTGGGCATATTAGTGCACATCAACTCAAAGATGCGCGCATGCAGGTCGGCTTCCTCCATACCTCCCAGCAGCAACAAATGCCCACCTACTCTTTGATATAAAGTGTCGGCTAAGGCTGCAAACTTGTCCTCTGGCCATCTTCTCGCGTGGCTGATGGGCCCAGATCCAGGGTGCATAGCTATGAGAGGTCGTGCAGCCCCAATCGTGCCCAATAGCTCTCCGGCTTGCTCGGCCTCGGCGTCAGTGAGGGGTACTACCAAGCGTCGGCTCTCTACCTGCGCGCCAAGTGCTTCCACTAAGGCTATAAAGTAATCTGCCTCATGCTTGGCGCCGTATCCATGGTCCTCTACCCTCACATTGAGAAAGTCTTGATTCCCGTTGTCCAGACCCACTCGCCAGCGGGCGCAAGTGGACCTTACTATGTGGCGAAGCTTGAAAGTTGTGATGGGTTCGAAGAGGTGTGCGAACACAATCACAGCATCGTATTCTCGGCATCTCAGGAGGTTGCTTAGAGGAGGCTTGGAGTTCGGCTTACCGTCTCCGCCGCTGGGGAGATATCTCTCCAGCTCTATGATGTCGTCCAGAACTTCCCAGCCAACAAGCAATTGAGCAGCACGTGAAGATGCTAGCAAATCTATGCGGGCCCTTGGGTACGTCCTTCGTAACCCTGCTAGAGCTGGCGTGGTGAGTAGGAGAGTTCCCATAGAGTAAATTTGGACCCCCAGTATGCGGGCTTCCGGCGGTAGCAATACCTGCTTGTGACCGTTTCTCTCACCACCCAAAGCATGATAATTCATCGCGACCATGCCCCCTAAGTTTAAGCTCGCTTTCCGCTACCTATACCTCCTGGCCTGTAGCTCAAATAGCCCGGCGTAAACTCCCCCTCTCCCCACCAGCTCCACGTGAGATCCCACCTCCACCACTCTGCCACCATCCAGTACCACTATCTGGTCGGCGCTCTTGACCAACGATAGCCTGTGGCTGATCACCAGCACTGTTCTCCCAATCATCAGTTCCCTCATACATCGCAACACCATTTCCTCCGCCTCCGCATCTAAGGCACTGGTGGGTTCATCTAGCAGCACCACCAGTGCCCCAAGCTCCACCCTCAACACCCCCCTGGACAGAGCCACCCTCTGCCACTGTCCTCCAGATAACTCCAGCCCTCCCTCAAACATTCTTCCCATAGGCGTGTCGTACCCAGACGCCAGCCCCTTGGCCAACTCCTCCACACCAGCAAGCCTGCCAGCATGCTCTATCATCTCCCTGGGTACACTCACAGGGTCTCCACCCCCCACACCTATATTCTCACCCAGAGTGAGGGCAAAACGCGCATGATCCTGGTAGACTACAGCTAGTCCCCTCCTGTAGGCCTCCAGATCGTACTTCCAGATGGGCACCCTATCTAGCAGGATCTCCCCATCAGTGGGATCGTACATACGGCTTAGGAGCTTGATGATAGTGGACTTTCCTGCTCCGTTAGATCCCACCAAGGCCGTGATCTTACCTGAGGGTATCGTAAAGCTCACCTCTGAGAGCACGGGCTTGGTGCTCCCAGGATAGGTGAAGGTGACGTTCCTGAGCTCCAGCCCGGCCCGGAGCCTTGCCGGCATGGGCAGACCCTTGCCCTCCCCAGCCATCTTGATCCTCGGCCTAGCTCCGTCCAGCATCGCGAAAAAGTCCTGCATGTGGAGCAGCGTTTGATAAGTACTTCTAAGGCCATCTGGAAGCTGATGCAACAGCATCTGGGCTTGCACTACGCTATTGACGTACAGTCCCACATCTCCAATCGTCAGGCCGCCACTGCCTGCCTGTGTGGCCACATACCATAATCCTCCACCCACTGCCAAAGCGTAGAGGATATTGAGCCCGAACGAGAGAGACAGTTGCCTCAGGCGGATGGATGTCATCTCCTTCAAGGCTCGCCAAGAGCGGTCCCGAAAGCGTCCCAAGAAATACTCACCCAGGCCGAATACCCTCAGCTCCTTGGCGCTCGACGGCTCGGTGACCACCCTTAGGCAGTAGTCCATCTCACGTGCTGCCCGTGAGTGTTGGAACATGGTCCAATACAACAGCTTTATTGAGCGCACCTCCAGCATGATGCGAGGCACGGTGAGGGCTGCAAGGAGGATAGGTAACAGTGGATTGAGGGAGACCAGCAGCGCGAGCAGCCCTATGAATGTGACCAACGAGCCTACGACAGTTCGGAAGTCGGAGATCATCCTAGGTAGAAGCCCAGGTATCTCCTGCGTCATCCGCAGCTGATCGTGGAACGATGGTTGTTCCAACTTCTCAAGGTCTACCAGGTTCATTCCTGCCCTCATCAACCGCAGATCGACCTCCGCAGTAGCCCTTGCTTCCAGCCAGGACGATAGAGCTTGTTGCACGGGATCCAGCCCCAGGGGTAGGACGATCGTGACCGCATACAGCAGTGCTGCCAGCAGCGCCGCCTCATACTGCGCTGCTAAGAGGTCGAGCATTACCTTGAAGATCCAGGCTCCCAACACTGGCAGGAGGCTGGAGAGAAGTACGAGCAGGAAGTAGGCTATCGCCGCGGAGGGTGCTGGAGACGTCAGCAGGGCGATGGACCGTCGGAGGAGAGCAGCGCCCCTAACCCACGTCGACCACATGTTGCTCACTCTAGACACTGTCTACATCCTCTTCCAGGTACCTACTTGCCTGCAAAGTGTACATCCGGGCGTACCTACCTCCCATCCTCATCAACTCGTCATGAGAGCCCGCCTCCACCACTCTGCCTCCCTCCAACAGGAATATCCTGTCGGCCATCCTCACGGTGCTCAACCTGTGGCTGATTAGCACAACCGTCCTGCCCTCTCGCAGCTCTCCAAACCGCCTGTACACCTCATACTCCGTTTTCACGTCCAAAGCAGCGGTCGGCTCGTCTAGCATCAACAACTGTGCCTCCCTCATGCAAGCCCTGGAGAGAGCCAACCTCTGCCACTCTCCTCCTGATAGCTCCCTACCCCCAAAATTCCTCCCCAGAAGCGTCTCCAACCCCTGTGGCAGACTCCGCACCACCTCCCATCCACCCCCCTCCCTAGCAGCCTCTGCTACCTTCCTATCATCCCACAGCCTTCCTACATCCCCCAGACCTATGTTCTCCCTGGCGGTCAGCTCGTAGCGCACGTAATCCTGAAAGATCACGCTGTACTCCTTCCGTAGCTGCTCTGGATCATACTCCCTGAGATCTACCCCATCCAGCAGGATATTCCCTTTGGTGGGATCGTACAGCCGTAGCAGCAGCTTGATCAGAGTAGTCTTGCCTGCTCCGTTGTGCCCTACAAACGCCACGCACTCTCCAGGACGAATCTGCAGTGACACCCCCCGCAACACGTACTCTCCTTCCTGGTACTTAAACCACACATCCCGAAGCTCTATCCCCTGCCTAATAGGTCTGGGCACAGCTCTGGGCCTCTGGGGTAGCGTCAGGTCAGGGGGCGGCTTCAGCACCCTCGCCACACTGGGCAGGTACACAAGGTTCATCGGCAGCATGCCCAGGCTCAAGGCGATGGATCTTAGCTCCGCGAACAAGGAAGTAGCTGCTCCCCCATACAGAACGACATCGCCGATCGACATCTCCCTTCCTACCGCCCTCCACACTATATAGACGTAGAGCAGGCCAATTGTGCCCATCGAGAGCATTCCAGACAACGACACCTTCAGGGCAAGCTTCCTCCGCTCCTTATCGACCCTCCCAACGGAGCGCTGGAAGGTGTCCTTATACATCCTCAACAGGAAGTTCCCCAGCCCATAGAGGCGTACATCCTTGGCAGGCTCGGGGGACAGCATCAGCTCGCGGTAGTACCACAGCTTGCGGGACTCAGGCAGTAAGAAATACAGATGGGTTCCCATCTGGAAGAGGTAGCCCCAGTAGCTCCTTATGAAGGGCACCGACATCAAGATCAACAGTAGCGGCGCCAAAGGATGGAGGCCCAGAAGCAACAAGCATAATCCCAAGGCGGTCAGTACCGACAGGCAAGCCTGTGCGCCGTTCACTATCAGTTCCACCCCAGCTAACTGAGCTCGCTCTCGGATCACCCTTAGGTCATCTGCCAGCTTGGGGTCCTCAAGACGCTCTAATCCCTGCCAGCGGTTGACAGCCTCTATCACGTTCTCTGAAAGGTGCTTGGTCACCCTGTCGCTTACAAGACCACGTAGGGCATCCAGCACGGACTGCAGCAGCGGGGCAAGAGAGAAGACCGCTGCCGCCATCGCGATCAAGGCCCACAACGGCAGCCCTTCGAACATATTCCTCGAAGCTACATCCAGGCGAGCCTCCAGGGCTATCTTATCCACTACCGCTCTGGACAACACCAGCTGGATAGGGGACGTAACTGCCTGCACCAGTAGAGCTATCACCATGAAGGTGGTAAGCCACGGGCTTGAATGCCAGGTTAGCTCCAAAGCTAGATACAACAGTTTCAACTTCGAGTAAATCGTTTCTTTACTCATGTATTAAGCATGATAAACAATATGTGTATGTATACCTACAGATATTGTAAACCCTCGACTTCTCCCGGCGGCCACTACTACAGCCGCCGGGCTGGGTGGGGCAGCGCTGTCTAGTGGTATTCTACTCTGTTAGCAGGTCGGTGGATATCCCGAACCACCGTTGTAATCTCGGATCCAATTGCCTCCGCTTTTGACAAGTTCTAGGGCTCGGCCAATATAAATGAGTTGTGGCCGGGTGTAAGGGCTATCGTAACCTTGCTCTGCCCTCTCCTGCTCTTTACGCACTTCATCGTTCTTCATAGTTACTCCTCCTTTTACCTGTTCTATCTCAGACAAAGTGCACTAGGTCCATTTGACGCACTTCCCACCCAAGCTTACGTGAACTCACATTCGTCTGACGTAACCATGATTCCGTTGACAACAGAGAACACATCTGTGGCAAGAAATCCCATATCCCGATCTGCCATGACTTAATGAATTGTTCCAATCTGCATTGCTCTACGTAACCACGATCTACAACTTCCCAAGTCCTACTATTCAACAGCTTGAGTAACTCACAACGTAGGCTCAACGCCAGATCACCACCAAAGTTCGCCCTATCCCTTCTTGTCCTGATAGCTTCAGGCAAGATACCATGCATTGCCTCCCTCAATATAATCTTTGTTACAACAGTGCCGTCGGTATCAAATCCCTTCTTCCACTGAGATGGAATCATAAGAGCCAGTTCAATGAAGCGTTTGTCCATAAAGGGCATGCGGGTTTCGCATCCCTTTGGCATAAATACATAATTGTCCAACCATAGACTAAAGTTATTCTGACGCAACCATGCTAGTTGCTGTGCCCTAGAAGGTAGGGAAGTATAGCGCTCTGGAAACTCCTTCCACACTCTATCGAACACCCCTAGCTTGATACATCTTTGCACAGAAAGCCAAGGGGGAACTTGAGGGTTACACCACTCCGTCTCAGAATCCCAAGGACTGTTGCCTCGCTTATTAATGCCGAGTCTCAGAAACGGGGTAGGCATTATCGGTAGTATTCCGTACCTAAGTATTGAGGAAAATATATTCAGGTTGGGGACACGAGATTCAGACCAGATTCCACTTATCAAATCCTTTATCTTTAGCTGCCTCAGGTAATCACCTAAGTAGTAAGGGGTACCTTGCATTAGATCGTCGCCCCCAAATCCAAAGATCAAGACATTACAACCGAAGCGCCAAGCTATATCAGCACACATCTGCATCTTAGCGCTCATTAAGTACTCTCCAAAGGGTTCGTCAGCTTCTAGAGAGGTATCGTCCTTCAGGTCACCTGCATGTCCCTGGTAATCTCTAGAGAACTCTGTCAGTTCCAGGTTGTACATATCTATCACAGCTCTACGGAAAGATGCTTCGTCTGCAGATGTGCCTGTCTTGTAGGTCTCAGATATACACCTAAAGTTCTCACACAGTAAACCTGACTCACTCTGCAACAGCGCAGCCATGCACGCTATACTTGATGAATCTAAGCCACCGCTAAGTGTAGACATTACTGTAGCGCAGGAACGAGATTGACTCCTTACAACCTCTTTGAAAGTAGTACGTACTCGCTCGATTATCTCTGGTCGAGGACTTGAATATAGTACTGGGAGCTCTTCCGGTCTCCAATAACGAGTCGTGTGTTGACGACCATCGATGTCAATCGTGATCACATGACCAGGTAAAAGCCTTCTTATGCTGGTGTAGGGTGTCAATGATGTAGGATGCGGCAGGGTGGACTGAAGGCATAAATTGGCCATGATAAAGGTATCATCGATCTCACCGGATGTGTTGGGTATCTGCAAGATCTGCTTTATGGTTGATGCGATGGCAAACTTCTCAGTGCTCAGACTATAGAACAGAGGACGAGTAGCCAGGTGGTCCACAGCACATAACATGCTCTTGACCCTATCATCCCAAATGATAATTGCAAAGTTACCCACCAATTTTTCAAAGCAACGCTCTCCCCAACGTTGATAGGCCATAGCCGTAAGCTGGCAGTCTGAGATGCTACTTTGTTTGGGCTTAACTGCCAGGAGGTCTAGCAACTCATCTCGGTTATCTAGCCTACCATCCATGACCACCCAGGAAAGTCCCCCATCAATGCTTAATGGTTGATCATTTTGGAAGTCCTCACGTGTTATCTTCAGCTCTGCACACCCTAGCGCAACCTGCCCCATATACTTAGCCGTTGCTACATGTCCGCCCCGGTGCATCCCGCTGACAACCATACGTTTTAGCAGGTCAATGGACAAGGGATCAGTAAATGCGATAAGTCCAACAATAGCGCTCATAGTTTCAACCCAAACACCTGTCAAGTCTTGGAACGTAAATCACAATCGACAGATCACTAAGAAACTCTGCTTTATTAGAGGCGTGTCGTTAACTACCTGATCGTCAACCTCCACCCAAGCATGGAACATTAGCGGTGGCACCCTTGTCATACCTATACATAGATCAGAATTTATTCCCTTCCGACGCAGCATAGAACACACTGTAAGAGATCGCTCCAGACATTCTGTCCTCGTCGGCAGGAGACGAGCGGCGATGTTACAAACCCGAGTGATATACTCCACGCATTCTGAGCTATGCTTATAACTGGTGGAAACCACCTTGGGTATTTGATCTTGGAATGCCTCCCAGCTACCACTTTTAGTTATAAGTTTGGCTCGGATAAGTAAAGAGAATGCTCTAAGAAGATCTATGGTGGATCTCATAGCTGTTGACTCTCATGGCGAGATACAAGTTTGTTGTTTATCAATTCGGAAATAAACACGGCCATATCGTTGGTTGCTACTTCTGGTTCAATATCATAGACGCTGACGAGGGCATCTATAGCATCCCTAATCAACCCAGACTGCATAAGTGCCTTCCAGGCAATGGCTGCGCTTTCGTCTAGACCATAGATATCACCCGTCTCCAGGTTAATTACTATGACCTGCTGTAATTCATTTTCAATCCATTTAATGCCACTAGCTGGAGTTACACGTTGACCAATGATCTTTAAATTCGCCCATCTCTCGGCTTCCATACGCCAACCCCCGGAAATTACAATAGAGTCAACAGGGTGTCAAGCAATCTAATTCTTCCCCTAACACAATTGCTACGTTTACTATCTAGTAGTCGCATTATGTGGGACACTTATTAAGTGAGTATTAAGTGGGATGTAATGATCTGCTGGTCAAAGATCGAAAGAGTAACTAGCGAATTGCTCTAAGCTTATTTATCTCAATTATTCTCGGTGTTGTACCCCAAAATTAATATAAGTCTATTCCTCGCTTGGCCCCTGTGGTTGGTAGGTTCCAGGAAGCTGACGCTGGCCTCTGGTAGGGGTAGATCGCTCACCCATTAGCTTATAGCATGCAATCGCAGTTGCCTCATTCCAGGTCAGATATCGACCCCTACGGTGAGCTTATACTTACTCCTCAGCAAGTGCTCTGGATCGACAGATTGCTTTTCTAGTATGGTAGGTCGAGGGTGTTGGGGCCCACATGTCACCCGCAGCCCATCCCCTAAGCGTGCTCGGGGTCATCCCTCACTATCCTGCCGGATCCTAAGTCGTACCTGTAGCCCCGTGGCATCCTGGCAACGTAGATGGGTATCTGTCTGTGCCGTAGCCCTTGGAGAAACAACTCTAGCATCTTCGTCTCGTAGCGGGCTATCCTATCCACCTTGTCCACTATCACCGCCTCAGCTCTCCCCTCGACCAACGCTTGCATCAGCGCCATCAAACCTGGCCGGGAGTCGCTGGTGGGTGGCCCATCGTCCACAAATGTCAGATCCTCGCTAGTATCGTATCCAAGCTCCATCGCAAGCTGCTCGCACAGCTCAAGCTGCCTGTTCACCGGAGTCTTATCTCGGTCGGAGCCCACGGGCTTCCTGGTATAGATCGCCGCCAGGCGGCCGGCGCCGACCTTGTGCGTGTCCTCCTTCTGTGTGCTCATGCTATAGATTGTAGCCTCCAAAAACCTATATGTCTAACATGGGTAAGGATTAGGTCGCTTGACTTACAAGACGGCCATTGTAGAATATCCACACCTGATACTCTCTCTGGGGGAATGAGTGCATGAAAGATACTGCTAACACAAGGTTGTTTGCTGCCATAATCGAGGTGCTGCTGGGATGGATGGGGTTTCTCGGAGTGGGGCATATAATCCTGGGGTTCAGTGAGCAGCGTCGCAGCTCCATCATGCTGGGGGTAGTGCTGATGGTTGCGTGGTGGGTTCTGGCCATCCTGGTGTTAGGATGTGTCTTCCTCACGCTGGGCTTGGGAGCTCTATGCCTTTTGCCCGCCTTTCCCATCTACATCCTTGTGCCAGTGCTGTCAGGTTTCGCTATCCTACGTCCCGACTCTGGTCCAGGTAGGATCGTGGAGAACTTGGAGGCAAGGTTTAGTAGCTAGCAACTAACATCATGCTGTGTGCAAGGAGCGGCGTGTCCATTAGCTACTTGGGATCACCCAACATGTGTATCAGCTGATCTACCATCCTCCGCAACTCCTGGCTAGATAATACTGAGGGGGACTAAGTCCTATATCGTACAGCCCCTCCCTCAAGGGATTTGCGACTTGCCGCCAGCACCGATGACCTTCGGCTGCGGGGGTAAAGCAGAGGCTACATAGGTCTGCTGGGCCTCACTGTCGTGCGGCACCAGTCCATGAGGAGGGGCTACGACTGCTGGATATCCACAATCTTGGGCCGACCCTGAACGCGGGCCACTCGGAACACGGCCTTGGTCTGTAGCCGCTGCACCTCGACCTCCGCTACCCCCAAGTCGACGTAAGCCCCGACGGTGGCGTACGCCTTCACCGGCCTTACGTTGCCCTTAGCAGGCATAGCTGTCAGCTGCAGCTGGGTCACCCTGATATCGGCCTCTTGTCCGCTCGCCCTCTCCTGGGCCCTGATCTCCTCCACGATCTTCGAGGTCTGTTCCCTAGCGCTGCCGTGGGTCTGCGATAGAGCAGCGTCGTAGTCCTCGGAATCCATGGCCGTAAAGTAAGCGCGCACAACCCTCTCAGCCTCCTCCGCTGAAGGAACTGTCGGTTGCGTGGGAGTAGCGGTGGGTGTTGGCACAGTAGTGGGGACTGGCAGCGCGTGAGTGGCTGCTGGCAGGATCTCGACGGGCGTTGGGGAGGGAAGATCGGCGCTCGGTAGGAGCACAACCGTAGGTGTAGGTGGACGGTACAAATCACGGGATAGCTCTTCAGTGTCCCTCCTTGCGATGTAGAGCCCAGCAGCTACAACCAAAGCCCCTATGGCCATCACCCACAGCCATCTCGTGTTCATCTCTCAGCCTCAGCCCCAAGATCGCAATAATCTGACCACGGCATTTGGTGGAAGGCTCATAGGTTGATCAACCATACAGCTGGTTGTAACCTTCTCTAGTCCAGAGCGTTTAGCTCTATAGAGACAGCAGGAGGAAGCCTATGCGCACAGCATGTAGGAGACCGTGGATTGGGGTTCTCTTGACCTTAGCCTTTCTCATGACGCCGACGCCCGCTTGGGCGATGATGGAGTTGGACGATACCTTCTCCGGAGACGGTAGCAAGATCGTACGTTACAGCTACCAAGACGTCTTGACGAGCGTGCTCGTGAGGCCAGATGGTAGGATCCTGCTCACGGGCACGCTGCTCACCAGCAGCGGCGACAGCTTTCTGGCAGCTACCCAGCTACATCGAGACGGCTCCTTCGATCGCGGCTTCGCCGTGGACGGTAAGCTCACGCTAGATCCCTCTTCGGACCTGGATCTACTGATGAGCTCGGCATTGGACTCACATGGGAGGTTGGTGCTTATTGCAAACAGGCGGGATCGCTATGTAGCAGGGCGGGTACAGAGGTTCAGGATATTCAGGTACAACGTCGATGGCACTCGCGACTCCTCCTTTGGAGAGGGGGGAAGAGTGATCAGCGACCTACGACCCAATATCTATCTATGGGATGCAGCGGTTGATTCCAAGGACAGGATACTAATAGTGGGCACATCTGGCTCGCAGCTGACTTTGGTCAGATACAGAGCTGACGGTGAGCTGGATCGGGACTTTGGAGCATGCAGGACGTTGCTTACCGACGTGGCTGGGGGAGTGGATAGCGCCGTGCTCGCCCTACAGGCTGATGGCAAGATCGTAGTGGTCGGTGCGGCGAGCGGGAAAGATCGCAACAAGGTGGGGCTGTTCGTGCTTAGGTTGACCCCCAACGGCAGCCTCGACCGCAGCTTCGGCAATGGAGGTAGGCTGGTGATCTGGATGCCTCCTAGCTACCGGGATGTGCCCGTTGGCGTGACTGTGGACGGCAAGGGCAGGATAGTGATCGGAGGCACACGCCTCGGATCTCGAGAAGGCGAGTCTTCACGCTCCCTCTTTGTGTATAGGTTGCTGAACGATGGCAGCTTCGACCAACGGTTTGGTAGGCTCGGCAAGGTCGTCAGCAATGTGGGGGATGAGGACACCGCCATGTACCTGCAGGTGGATGCCACAGATCGCATACTCCTTGCTGGTACTGCTGTTCCACACAGCGATCATCGACATCGAGGCATATTGCTGCGTTATCTCCCAAATGGTGCTCCAGATAACACCTTAGGGCAAGATGGGATGTTAGTTCTTGCTCTGGGTACCGCACCATTACAGCAAGCCAGGAGCTTAGCCCTCTGGAGGGATAGGATAATAGTCGGCGGCAGTGTCGGAGAGCTAGAGTACGAGCCCAGTGCTCTAGACTTCGCAGTGGCGGTATATAGACCACGATGAAGACCCACTTAGCATCAATTGACTGCCAGCCCACCTGACCTTAAGATAGCTGCACAAACCGCGAATGGAGGTATGGAGATGCTGAGCAGGGAGGAGTACAGGAGGGCGCAGGAGAGGGCTGCGCAGATGCTGGAGGAGGCGGGCAAAGTCCTCACCCCGCAGGAGCGTGCCCAGATAGAGGTGGCCGACTTCGGGCTGGGAGATCTGGAGCACACGGGTTTGCAGCTGGTGACCTACATCAACACCCAGAGGGTGTGTGCCAAGGAGCTGGTGCTCTTCCCCCACCAGACCTGTCCCGAGCACAGACACCCCCCGGTGGGAGATGACCCAGGCAAGGAGGAGACCTTCAGGTGCAGGCGTGGGCTGGTGTACCTGTACGTGGAGGGGGAACCCACACCCTCCCCCAAGGCCAAGCCCCCACAGGGCAGGGAGGACACCTACACCGTGTGGCACGAGATCGAGCTACATCCAGGGGAGCAGCACACCATCCCCCCCAACACCCTCCACTGGTTCCAGGCAGGGCCCGAGGGGGCGATAGTCTCGGAGTTCTCCACCCGCAGCAGGGACGAGACCGATATCTTCACCGATCAGGAGATAAGACGCTCCACCATAGTGCAGGACTAGCGATTTGAGCTAGAACGTCCCATAGAGCTGCTGGAGGTGGGATGTGAAGAGACAGGTGACCCCTACACGACGTCGCCCGGGATGCTGGCGTATCTATAAAGACAGTGTCGCGTGTCGTTAACGGTGAGGAGCACGTCAGCCCAGGGACGAGGGAGAGGGTGTTGGCGTCGGTGAGGAGGTTGGCCTACCGCCCCAACGAGGTAGCGCGCAGTCTCAAGGGTGGCGGTTCGCGCACGCTCGATCTGCTGATCGCCGACATCTCTAACCCCTTCTACGCCTCCATCGCAAAGGCCGTCGAGGACGAGTCAAGGCAAGCTGGCTAATCGCTGGTGCTGTGTGCTTCCTCTGAGGACGTGGACAGGGAGCGAGAGTACGTCGAGATGCTGTTCCGGCGCCGGCTCGAGGGGCTGCTGCTTGTGCCGGCACCTAACGGACATGACTACCTTCGTCAGGAGATCCAGGCTGGACTGGCGGTTGTGGCGATCGACCGACCGGTGGATGGGCTAGATGTGGACACCGTGCTGGTGGAGAATCGCAGTGGCACGTATGCTGCCCTGCGACACCTGATACTACACGGCCACAAGAGGATTGGCTTCGTGGGAGCTGAGCGTCAGCTCTACACTGTGCGCGAGAGGCTTGCGGGATATGAGTAGGCCCTTCAGGAGTCGGGTCTGGAGCCCATGGTGGAGCTGGATGCTCCGAACGCGCCCAGGGCGGCGGCGGCCACCCGTAGGCTGCTCGATCTCCCGTTACCTCCTACAGCGCTGTTCTGCGTAAATAATTTAGCTACACTTGGGGCGCTGCAGACGCTGCGAACTCTCGGTCTCAGGGTACCGGAAGACGTCGCCCTGGTTGGCTTCGATGACTTCGAGCTGGCTGAGCTCTTGCATCCTACGCTCACCATGGTACGGCAGCCCACTGAGGAGATGGGCAGGTTAGGGGCTCGTATGTTGCTGGAGAGGCTGAGTGGGGAGTATACTGGGGAGCCTCGTAGAGCTGTACTGCCTACGCAGCTGATGTTGAGGGAGTCCTGTGGCTGTGGTCGGAACATCGATTAGGGTTCGGGGCAGTATGCGCTTCTCTGGCTATGCTAGACACAGGTGGGGTGCATTCGATATCCACCTCAGCACCTATGTTAGGTATGCATCATCTAGTACCTTAGAGTCGATATGAATCTCATGACCATGTCTACCTCCCGGTCCAGTGGATCATCGACCATCGCCTGCCCTAGAGTTTGCTAACTGCTGGTCAGGTCGCACTCAAAAAGGCCTCTCATTGGTGTATTGGAGCAATTGCACTTCCAGGTTATCGAACGATCGAGTTGCACGGTAGGTGTTAGCCCTTGGTCTAGGTAATAAGGAGAATGTACTCAAAGGGGTGATGTGCAACTGGTGCCGGACAAGCTCAACGTCCTGGTGGGCCCGTGGTGCTGGCAAGACCGCCTTGCCACTGTAGGACCAACGTCCTGCCAGCAAGCGGTCGACTGGAGTTGCCTCTCATGCTCCAGATATTGTACCCCATCCAGGAGATGTCTTCTCCCCACAACTGCGCGGTAGGGACCTGACCAAGTGCATATCCCGGCTTGGGGACTAAGGGCTAGCAATAGGCTGGAGGACTACAGGATAGGTTGAACTTCAGGGAATGGGAGGGGACTCTGCTGGGGAGCATAGATGGCTGTTCGTGACGCTGCTGATGAGGGTCGATCGGCTGCCTTACCCGTTGGATGAGTTCACTGGCAGTGTGGATCCTACTTACAAACTGCGGATGCTGGGTAAAAAGAAGGCACTCTGGCAACTATGCACACCAAGGTCGCGGCTTGGTCGTGCGATCACTGCCCCCAAGTTACATCTTTGTCGCAAGGTCCACGCTATATCTTACTTGGGTCATGCTGCGAGGATGGACTTATGGCTGCGCATGCCATTCACCACCTGCCCTGTACCGTATCTGGACTACTGTACCGTCTTCGACTCCCTATGCCTCGCAATTCCCGGGCCCCGTACCGGGAGATTTGGCCTATGTTTGCCCCGTAGAGCTAGCGGCGACCTCGCTGGCCTCCGTCGGCGTGGTCTTTATCTCCTCCCCCTCTTCGAGCAGACGCATGCTGAGTGCTAGCGCGACCAGCGCCCCGAACATCGTTGCCGATGCTATCTTGTAGATACCCACCGTGCCTAGTACATCGAGCAGGGCACCACCCACCACTGAGCCCGTGATGCTTCCGAAGCCCATGGATATAGAGGCGAGCATTGCCTGAGCGGTAGCCGCTAGCTCCCTGCCAGCAAGGCGATGAGCCAGCGTGACGGTGGATACCAGGTAGGCGCCGAAGCACAATCCGTGAATGAGCTGGATGCCCAGTACCCAATGTGGCTCCGGTAAGAATCCGTACACTCCCAAGCGAATGGTGTAAGAGGCCACGGCTATCAGCAGTAGCTTGCGAGGCCCCAGCACCCTCAGGAGCAACCCGCTGCCGGCGATAATCGGGAGCTCACTGAGTGCCGAAAGCGAGGATGCCGTGCCCAGCATAGCAGTCGTTCCTCCTATCTCCCTCACGTATATGCCAAAGAAGGAGTACATCGTGCTCATAGCCGTTGCTATCACATAAGTCAGTAATAGGAACACTACCAAGGCTCGTTTGCTTAGTATCCTCTTGAAGCTGCTCCACATTGCGTGCACGGCGTGTTCCCGTAGCCTAGGCAGTCCCCAGGTAGAGGCCATTGTCAGTAACAGAAAGCTGGTGTAGCAGTATATGAAGAGGTGTGACACCTCTACTCCCATGAGATGACCTAAGCTCCAGGTGGTGATGATGTAAGCTATTGATCCCCAGACCCGCATAGCTCCGTAGGATACTCCACTCCTCTCGCTGATCTGTACAGCGTAGGAGTCTAGGAACGAGGGCACCGGGGACACGCAGGCAGCCAACAATGCTACCGACAACAGCGCCATCAGGAAGTTGCCCGCGTGTGCCAGTAGTAGAGCTCCCACAGCCCCTCCTATGAGGAGCCATCTCAGTAACTGTTTGTGTAGGGCGTACTTATCAGCTAGTGCTCCCCAGATCGGGGCCATGAAGGCGGTGCCCACGGAGCTCATTGCTGTCAGTATTCCTATCTGTATGCCCTCTAGCCCCATTTCCCTGTAATAGAGTGATACGAACGGCGTGAAGGCTCCGATTGCAGCAAACCACCACCAATAGCACAGGCGCATCCATACCTGGGGAGATCGTGGATATCTGCTCACTTTGGACAACACTCTACCCTCGGGGAGAAATTACATACACAGTTTATCAGCAAACCTTAGATATCGCCTGCTTTGATGGGCATCTCCCTTAGCTGGAAGAGCTTGTTGGCCGTGGCCAGTGTTAGCCCTACGGGTCCTTCTCCATGCTCCTCGAGCATAGTGGCGATCACCCCTTTCCTTGTGGGCGACAGCAGCTCCACCCTAGTGTTGCCGATGAGGTACACTGCCTTGCGCGCGCCCATGTACTGGACGTGCGATACGGAACTTTCAACTAGGCCAAGGCATCTATGGTACATCTCCATGATTTCCTCTAGGTCTCGAACTACGATGCTGAGGCAGGCGATCCTGTTGGCGCCATTGGGATGATTGCTTGGTGGCTCAAGTGCTAGCCTCTCTTCATCCGACATATCCCATGAGATAACAAAGGGCCAAGGACGTCTCCATGGCGTACCTCCCGGTATCAACAACCTCCAAGAGAGCCTCCTCCCCTCAGGTCTCTGCCTGCTCATACTAAATGGGCCTTCAAACTCCCTTCTCTCCTGTAGGAACCTTTCTGCCACTTCATCTATATCCTCGGTCGCAATGGCCCATCCCACCAGACCTCCATCCCAGCGATCTAGATACTCTAAGAGCGTCCGTCGACCCAAACCAGCCATCTCAGCTTCCTCGCGATCGTACACCGACAGTAACTCTATGTATTCCAGCCCGAAGCGTATTATGGCGTTCTCGGTGCCCCTGCCCTCGTGCCTACCGCCAGGTCGAACATCGAAGCCCATCTGCCTATAACGGTCCATAGCCTTCTCTAATTCTTTTACGGCAACAACTACGTGGTCCAGTCTGGATATCAGCTTGCTGGACATATCCATCCCCTTCCTGATAACAAGATACGTAACCCTACGTAACCCAGAGTATATCACCAAAGAGGCGTGTGCTATACTCGCTCCATGGACGAGTTTGCTCTGGACCGCATACTGAGGCGGCTAGGATTGGATCCTCGAGATGCAGATCTATCCCCCTTGGGTGGAGGGTCAGGATCCACCACCTTGCTGGTCAGCGCGGCATCTGGCAGGTACGTTCTTAAGTATGCTCATTCGAGCTCTACCCCAGATATCAAGGCTAGGTTTCGGAGGGAGATCGCTTTCTACCGTAAGCTTGCTCCTCTCTTGCCTCTGCCAACCCCAACGCTGTGTGGTTACCTGCAGGGGGATGAAGGACATGCGCTGCTGCTGGAGGCTTATACACCCTCTCTCCCAGCTGCGGCCTGGCCACCAGGTATGTACGTCTGGGCGGCTGAGATACTGGCCAGACTGCATTCCCAAGAGTATCCTCCGTGGTTGGAGCGCAAACCTGCCCCACGTGGGGATCCGTTGGTGTGGTTGCGTGTCGTTCCGGATGATCCGGTGGTGTTGCGTGGTGTACAGTCTGTATCTTATCTTCTGTCTTTAGTTGATTCTTTATCTCATGGGATATGTCATGGGGACTGCCACACCGGCAACTTCCTCATCGACCATGAGGGGAACCTGCTGCTGGCCGACTGGCAAGAGGTTCACCTGGATTCCCCTGCATGGGATCTGGGATTCCTCATAGGACGTGCGGTGGCCGAGGGAGGAATGGTGCCAGAAGAGGACGTATTAGAAACCTACGCCGAAGCTCGGGACATCCCGCTGCGGGCACTAGAGCAGGCGGTATCTGCCGCCGAAGCGTGGATAATCCTAACGCAGTGGCCCTTCTACCTGAGTTGGGATGAGCTCCGCCAGCGCCTATTCGATAGGCTACGAGAGCTGCTGGGCAGGCTGCTCTAATGTGGCGGACCATCTACCAGGCTGTAACATTGAAAAAACTATAAGAGGTGTCCTATGCGACCTTTGATATGGGGAATAGTCGTACTTCTGCTGGTGCTGTGGATAGGAGGTTTTGCACTCAAGCTCCTGGGAGCTACTATTCACATCTTGCTCGTAGCAGCAATCGTTCTAATACTTTGGAACCTGATGATCAGCAGGGCTTAGTTTCCCTGGCGACCGCACTCACATGGTTTCCTGAGGACCTGGGCAATGGCCGCAGGATCAGGAACAGCGCCATAGCCCCCAGCAATAACACCACAGCGTTGGCCCAGAAAGGTGCGGACATGGATACGTGATCGTAAAGCCATCCACCTAACGGGGGACCTATAGACGCGCCCAGACCTGTAATAGCTGCATACATCCCGTAGGCCCTGCCACGCACATTACCCCCAGTGAGGTCGGAGATGAGCGCATCCTGTGCGGGTACCGCGGCAGCACTGAACACCGCCTCTAGGAGCCATGCCAGGCTGAGCACCCACAGGCTGGGTGCCAGGGGGAAGAAAAAGGCCACTATCCCGCTGCTAGCCAAGCCTAGACATATCACGGGTCGCCTGCCCCAAAGATCCGACAACCTGCCTAGATAGGCAGGCCCCAAAGCATACACAATAGCTGCAGGAGCATAGGCCAAACCTATGAGAAACTCCCCTACGCCAAACCGCTCCTCTAGATACACCAGCAGCAGCGGCGCTATCATCGAGTAGAACGTGGACAACACCAGAGATACCAACAGGACTTGGGAGAGTATCCTAAGAGGCCGTCTACTGAGCGTAGAGGCAGCTGTATCATCGTCATCAGGTCGCATGGAGGGAGCAACACCCCTTGGGAACCACCTGATGAGCAACAGAAGAGCACATAGAGACACCAAGGAGTAAGCCATCAGCGCCAGCTGCCAACCGGCTTGGATCCCCATATAGGCTATCAGGCCATACGAAAGCACCGTGCCCAAGGCCATACCAATGTTAAGAGCCTGGTTGATCGCCCCGAAGAGTGCTCCACGCATACCGCCCTCGGACCAGTCGCCAGCGAGGACAGAGAGCGCCACCCAGAAGGAAGCGCTAGCTACTCCCTGCGTTACACGCGCCAACACCAGCATCGTGATGCCGTCCAGGAAGGAGAACATCAAGAAGGAGAGGGTGTACGCCAGAGCCCCGACGATCACGAACTGCTCTCTACCTACCCTGTCAACCCCCAACCCTACCAGCGGCCTAAAGATCAAACCCGCGAGCGAGAAAGCGCTGTACACTATGCCTACCTCAAAAGCTGAGGCGCCAAGAGAGTGAGCATACAGCGGTAGGAAGGAGCCTATAGCTCCAAACGGCAGAGATATCAAGGCTATCGGTAGCAACAGCTTCGGTCTGTAGGGCAGAAGCCGATCCAGTAGGTCGGTGGGACTCATACCTGAAGTATAAACCCAGACGACCTACGTGACTACAACGAGATCAGAACTCATCACTGGGCGGTAGCAACAGGCCAAGTACTAAGTAGGCCACGAAGGTCGCTACCAAGCTAGGACCAGGAATTATTATCGCGAGCACGACGGTGGCCAGTCGCACCCCCATAGGTGGTAGATCGAACGTATGCGCTATGCCTCCGCACACCCCGAGGACCCACTTGTCCCTAGTAGCTCTCCTAAGCTTCATAGTCACGCTCCTGTAAGTCATAATAGTGCATGTGCCAACGTACAAACCGTAGCATATTTTGCAAGTATTGAGGTGCACATTTGATAGTTATTATGGCCGGACCACCAGGCACAGGCAAGAGTACGCTCGCTAGAGAGATCGCTGCACATCTCGATGCAGCGGTAGTGCTGGACAAGGATGTGGTACGCGCTGCGCTGTTTCCACAAAGGTACATCGAGTACTCGCAGGAGCAGGACGACTTCTGCATGGAGGTGATCTATAGGACCTCCCATTACCTCCTGCGCAAGCATCCGGGGTTGGTGGTGATCATAGACGGCAGGCCGTTTGCTCACCGCTACCAGCTCGAGGAAGCTAGGCGCTGGGCGGAATCTGCTGGCGTCCCGATAGCGATAATCGAGTGCACGTGCAGCGACGAGACCGCCAAGAAAAGGCTGTCGGCCGACGAGGAGAAGGGCATACATCCGGCGGGCAATAGAAACTTCGAGCTCTATCTCAAAGTAAAGAGGTCTTTTGACCCTATTACAGAACCCAAGCTGGTAGTGGACACGGACGCTTCGCTCGAGGAATGCGTCCAGCGATGCCTAGCCTACATCAGGAGCAAAGCTAGTCCTCCCTAATGCCGTACCGAACGAGCAGTACTAATATAGGTATAAGCCCGATCAACCACACCAAGAGCTGGACCCTGACGTAAGGCCTAAGCAGGATAAGCGCCAAAGTCCAGGCCGCTATGATAAGCAGTAGGACATGCACCTCTCGGATCCCTGTTTTCGGTCGCACATAGCCTCCTTGCAAGCCTTCCAGCAGATAGCTAATAATCTCACAATAGATTATCCCAGTAACCATGACCAGGGTCAAAAGAAGGTTATAGTTGGGTTAGAATAACTGCTGTGTTATAGGCGCAGGTATAGATCCTGCTGGTAAGCCTCGAGAGCCCACCAGGGAGTCATGATCGATCATGCAGGAGAACTTCGCTAGAGAGGTGCTCGAATACCTTCAGGACGGCGTTACCGTGCAGGCGAGCACCGGGGAGATAATTTATGCCAACTATAGGGCAGCCCAGATCTTGGGTTTCGCCTCTCCTACCCACCTTACATCGACAGGTCCAGACGATATAGACAAGATGTTCGAGGTGTTCGATGCCGAGACGGGCAAGGCCATAGACCCCACATTGAGCCCTTGGCGCAAGGCGCTGACAGCAGGTGAGCCCTGCAGCTATAAGTTACGATACCGCTCAAGAGCCACACACGAGGAACGATGGGCCACGCTCAGGTGCATACCCCTACGAGGAGATACCGGTAGCGTGGAAAGGGTGATACACATATTCCGTGACATCACAGAGGAGCACAGGCGCGAGGTCAACAGTAAGTTCCTGGTGCAGGCCAGCTTGATGCTTGGGTCTTCCTTAGACTATCGGTCCACCCTGCAGCAGATAGCCACACTCTCGGTACCCGCCGTCGCCGATTGGTGCGCGATAGACATGCTGGACGACGGTGGCGAGCTCCAGCGGTTGGCCATAGCCCATCTGGATGCCGAGAGGGTACAGATGGTGGAACAGCACAGGGAGAGCAGCAAGCGCCGAGGGCAGATGAGCGCCGCATTGCGGCAGATATTGCTGTCAGGCCAGCCGCTGCTGGTGCGAGAGATCGACGATGATCTGCTGAGGCAGCTGCTAGACGACGAGTCACAGGTAGCCTTCATTCGGCGATTGGGGCTGATATCCTGCATGGTGCTGCCGCTCACGGCAAGGGGCAGCACGCAAGGGGTGATCACGCTGGCTAGCTCGGAATCCGGCAGAAGGTATACCGAGGAGGACCTCGAGTTCGCTCAGCAGCTGGCCAACATGGCGGCCATGGCCCTGGACAACGCCCAACTGTATACCACCGCGCGCAGGGAGCTCGAGGAGAGGGCCCGGGTGGAGCAGGAGCTAGCCAGCTCCGCAGAGAGGGAGCGTAGGGCACTGGAGGAATCCGAAGCTCGGCGAGATCTATTGGAGACTGTGCTGCGTCACCTACCAGTCGGCGTGCTGATAGTAGATGCCCAAGCAGACAATGTGGTGGTGGCCAACGAGCGAGCGATAGAGATCTTGGGCCCCCAGAGCAGGGGTGGCAGCATCTACGAAGCTGAGCCCGGGTACGTGCTGAGGGGCGAAGGGGGTCAAGAGCTCCCGATAGATCGGTGGCCGGTGCATCGCTCGTTGCGGGCGGGCGAGGCGATCATCAACGAGGTGCTGGAAGTCGAGAGGACAGATGGCGAGAGGCGGCACCTTCGGGTGAGCTCCGTACCCATCCGCGACCATCGAGGTCAGACGGTAGCCGCCGTGGCGTTGGTGGACGACATCACCCAGCAGCGTCAGCTGGAGCAGCAGCGGTCGGAGCTGCTGCGGCAGATCGAGAGCGCGCTGGAGCTGCGTAACCAGTTCATAGCTACGGCTTCCCATGAGCTCAAGACTCCCATAACCCTCCTCAAGGGATATGCACAGGTGCTCATGGACAGGTCCCGCGAGGGGGTGCTGCGGCGTCCCCTGGAGATCATCAACCGCCAGGTAGACAGGATGTCTGAGCTGATCAACGACCTGCTAGACGTATCGAGGATAGAATCAGGCAAGCTCGAACTCGTCCTGAGGAAGATTGAGCTCACCGACGCGGTTAAGGAGGTGGTCATGGACCAGAGGGAGGCAGCCAGCGACTTCGAGATCGAGCTCCTGGCAGCCGAACCGGTCTGGGTGCTGGGCGATAGGAACCGCCTTCAGCAGGTAGTAGCCAACTTTATCTCCAACGCCGTCAAGTACTCAGGCGATTCCAGACGGGTGGTCGTGGAGGTGAGGCGGGACGGCTCCGAAGTGGAGGTCAGCGTGACTGACTACGGCATAGGTATACCCGAGGACCAGCAGCCGGAGGTGTTCGGGCTGTACTTCCGAGGGAGAAACGTCCCACACCGCAACTACTCAGGCCTGGGGCTAGGGCTATACATCTGTCGCAACATTGTAGAGCGCCACGGGGGCAAGATAGGTATGAGCTCCCGCGAGGGGGAGGGCTCAAGATTCTGGTTCAGGCTACCGATAAGCGGCCCTGAATCCCTGCCCATGGAGATGTAGAATCACTTACAACACTAAACAGCCATGAGGAGAAGAAGTTGAGCATAGCACTGGAAAGACTAGGCTACGGATCAGGCACGAGGCTACTAGTGATACACGCAGACGACATAGGCATGTGTCACGCCACCCTGCCAGCCATACGAGACCTGTTCAGCATTGGGCTGGTAACCTGTGCGGCAACGATGGTGCCCTGCCCATGGTTTCCGGCGGTCGCCCAGTACTGCAGGGAGCACCCGGAGGCGGATATGGGTGTGCACCTCACCCTCAACTGTGAGTGGTCCAATTACAGATGGAGGCCCGTATCCACAGCGGACTCAGCCAGCGGCCTGCTAGATGAGGAGGGGTACATGCCCCAGAGTCCTGTCAGGGTACAAGTGGATGCTCATCTCGACGCAGTGGTGCACGAGATCTCGGCCCAGCTAACTAGAGCGATGGCCGCGGGCATAGATGTAACGCACCTGGACTCGCACATGGGAACGGTGTTCCACCCTCGCTTCGCGCAGGCTTACATCGACCTAGCGTTGGACAACGAGATACCGCCCTTCCTAGCATCGCAGACTCCTGAGTGGATCCGAAGCAACCCAGGGTTCGACGTCGATCTCATGCTGAAGGTGTATGAGGACGCTGTAGCTGCCGGCGTTATCCCGTTTGACAACCTCACGATGCTCCCGCTGGACGACTCAGAGGACAGGGTGGAGCAGGCCAAGCGGGCTATAGCCGATCTGCCGGAGGGTCTGTCCCTGATGATCATCCATCCAGCCATAGAGACACCGGAGCTGGAAACGATCGCGCCAGATTGGCAAGCCAGAGTAGCCGACTACGAGGCGTTCACGAGCGACGAGCTGGCAAGCTTCGTGGAATCCGAGGACGTGCGGCTGATAGGCTACAGAGAGCTTAGGGACGCCCTCCGCAGGCGGAAGGGCGCGGCCAAGGGGTGAAGAGGTGAGCAGCTCCGATGAGCTGGAGAGGATAGAACGAGGGGCCCTTGAGATGCTGTCTCGGGCAGCAGAGATAGCCGTGGCCCGTAGGGATGAGCTCGTGGTGGAGTACAAGGGCAAGAACGTCTCCAATCCCGTTACTCAGGTAGATAGGGAAATCCAGCAGCTGTTCGCCGAGCACATCAGGTCTCACTTCCCGTCCCACGGCATGGTGGGCGAGGAAGGAGAGAGCTTTGGGAAAGACGCTGACTACCAGTGGGTGATAGATCCTATAGATGGCACCATCAACTACCTCAAAGGGCTGCCCATGCACGGGATATCCGTGGGGGTGTTGTACCGAAGAGTACCCGTGGTCGGGGCCATCTGGCTTGGTACCGGGGAGGTGCTCCATGCCAGGCGGGGAGGCGGCGCGTTCAGGCACGACCACCCCCTGCAGCCCCGGGAGGCGCCAGGCTCTGGCCTGCTCGGGGTCAGGCACCCCGGCTTCAAGACCACTCCCCATGTGGCCCGCACAGGCTTGCGCATCATGGACACTCGATCTACAGGCTCTATAGCCTATGACCTGGCGGCGATAGCGCAGGGGTGGATGGATTTTGCCCTGCTACGGACTCCCAGAATCTGGGATATCGCTGGCGGTGTGGTGCTCCTGCACGAGGCAGGCAGAAGAGCGCTGTGGTACGATCGACAGCAGGGCAAGTGGTTACCAATGGAGAAGTTCATCGTGTGGCGCAATCAGGACCTAGCGTCATGGTGCAGACCGGTACTCGTAGGTAGGCCGGATGTAGTGGAAAAAATGGCCGCGTGTACGATCCCGGCCTATCCCCCCGCGCTGCTCACCTCTCTACGGGAAGGCATCAGGGCCGCAAGGCAGGCCTACAGACGTTGCCAGACCGCGCCGTGATCAGGCCGCGCCCGGCAGGGGAAGCCACACACTAAAGGTCGAGCCCTGTCCCTCCTGCGAGGTGACGGACACGCGCCCACCGTGCTGCTCCACGATCATGCGCACGCTGGCCAGCCCCACCCCAGTACCGCCGATCCTCCCCTCCACGTTGCTCGCTCGGTAAAACCGGTCAAATATCCTGGGGAGCTCCCGGCTGGGTATGCCTAGCCCCTGGTCAGTTACGTCAACTACCGCCCAGGTGTGCCCCTCTTCCTCCTCCTTGCGGACGGTCACCACCACGTCCCCACCCTCGGGGCTGTACTTGATGGCGTTGGATAGGAGATTGGATAGCACCCGTTCGATGCGCAGCTGATCCCACTCCCCGACCAGTTGCTCGAGCTCGGTCCTCAGCTCGACGTTGTGCTTGCTGGTCGTGCGGGCGTGCTGCTCCACCAGCTGCCGGGCCAGAGATACCAGGTCAAATGGGTGGACATCGAGCTCCAGAGGCTCACCCATCTGGAGTCGGGCTGTGTCCAGCAGCTCGTTGATCTGGGCGCTCATCCTCGTCGCCACGGAGTCTATCTTGTCGAGCCCCTCGATCAACCTTGGGACGTCCAGACAGTCGCCCCTCTCGAGCTGGCGACGGAGCAGCTGGGCCATACCCTTGACCGATACCAGGGGGTTCTTCAGGTCGTGGGAGACCATCGCGAGGAACTCCGAGCGCATCTGCACCGCCTGCTGTGTCTGTCGCAGGAGTTGGAAGTTGTCCGTGGCCACTGAGGCCAGCTGGGCGATCTGGAGGAGCATGGCCTGGTCGCGTAGCGTGAACTCGCCCTGTCGCTTGTCCGCTAGCACCACCATGCCCATCCTGTTGCCCTCTCTGTCAGTGAGGGCCGCCAGCAGGAGTCCTCGGAGAGGAGGATCGCTGCGCTCACCTTCGAGGAGTTGCGAGTAGCGCTCATCGGCCTGCATATCAGAGGGAGTCAGCCGAGCGGTGCGCGACTCCCCCAGGACATCGACCAAGGACCGCAGCAGCTCAGGGGAGGGAGTCCAACCCGACCACCGTGAGTAGCGCTCCGAGCACGAGGAAGAGGCCAGCGCCTTCTCGAGCTCCCAGTCGGCTGCCAGGTAGGCTAGGCACAGATGCGCGCCTATGATGTTGCGCGCGGTCTCGCTGACAGCCCGCAGGATAGCGTCCAGGGAGGTAGCAGCGTTGATCACCAGCGCGGCCTCAGCCAGCTGCTGTAGCTGCCCAGCCTGCTCCTGGAGGTCATCGTACAGCCGCGCGTTCTCGACCGCCAGCGCCGCTCGCTGCGCCAGGTCCAGGGCCAGCGACAGGTCGTCCTCCGTGTAGATGCGCTCCGACGTGGTGACCAAGAACCACAGCACGCCGTTCACCCGCCCTCGAGTGGCGAGGGGCACACCCATCACGGAGCGCGCCCCCAAGGAGGCGACCATCTCCTGCTGCTCAGGGTTCGGCAGATAGCGATCTAGTAGCTCCTGGGTCACCTCTGGCAGGAGCAGGGGTTGACTCTTGCCCACCACCGTCTGCCACACAGGATTCTCGCCTCCCTCCCACTCCTCCACCACTACCTGGGAGGAGGCCTGGTCCCAGCGGGCGCTCACCACCCTTCGAGAGTGCGAGTCTGCATCCTGCAGGTCCAGGGCACACCAGTCGGCCAGGAAAGGTACCGGCAGCTGGGCAATGCTCTGCAGCGTGGAGTCATAATCCAGCGAGCTGCCAAGTACTCGTTCAGCCTCAGCTAGAAACCGCAGGGAGTCCTCCGCACGCTTCCGGTCAGTGACGTCCACCGACACGCCGCTGAGGCGCACTGGGTTACCTGAGGGGTCGTAGAACACCCTGCCGCGGATCTCGATCCATCTAAAGCCATCATCGGCCGACGCCAAACGGTACTCAGAGTGGAAGCTACCGCCGTGGCGGGCCGCAGCATCCAGCGCGTCACGCAGCCTGAGCCTGTCGGCCGGATACACCAGGAGAAGGAAGTCCTCAAATCCTCCGTGGAAGCCACCCACCGGCAAGCCGTGCATCTCCTCCATAGTGGAGGAGAGCGACATACGATCTATTCCAGGTTCGTAGTCCCAAGTGCCCATCCGCCCAGCTTCCAGGGCCAAGCGCAGACGTTCCTCGCTGCGCCATAGGGCCTGGGCTATGCGCTCCGCCTCGGCACGGGCGGCTTGCTCCCTTTGGAGCAGCTGCTCGCGCTCCTCATCGGACCGTCGCCGGGCCGTGACGTCTTGGAAAGTTGCTACGCCGCCCACCACATCACCCCGGCTGTTATGGATGGGGGCAGCGCTCACGGTGAGCCAGATGATGCTGCCGTCCGGCCTACGGTACTGGACCTCCTCACCGGACACCGTCTCGCCCCGCAGGACAGCACGCGCCAGCGGCCACTCCTGTGGCCGCAGGGGCGTACCGTCCTCGTGAAATCCATGCCACTCCGAGTACTCCTCGATGGAGTTGGAACGCAGCGGTGGATGACCAAGTATGGCCTCCACCTGGCCATTGCCTTGCACTATCCGCCCAGAGGGAGCCTCGGCGATCAATACGCCCACCGGTAAGCTCTCTAGGATCGCCTCCAGGCGGCGACGTTCCTCGTCTATCTCCTGGAGAAACTCCCTGCGGACCTGATCGACCATGTAGCGCTGCGTTATGTCCCGGAAGGTAACGACTGCCTCCACCACCTTGCCGCCTATCACAATCGGATTGGAGGAGTATTCGGCGGGAAAGCCTGTGCCGTCCTTGCGCCACATGAACTCCTCCAGGCTATGGAAAGGTTGACCAGTGAGCAGCGTGCGGTGCACTGGGCACTCTTGCTCGGGATAATCGGAGCCATCGGGCCTGTGATGGTGCACCTTGCGGTGCATGTGCTGGCCTATGAGCTCCTCGGAGTCGTAACCCAGCATTCTTGCGGCCGCCTCGTTGATGAAAGTGCAACGCCCGTCGGGATCTATGACATATATGCCATCGCTCACCGCCTGCAGGAGCGCCTCCTTCTCGCTACGCTCCTGCTCGGTGGCCAGCAGCAGCTCCTGCAGGCGCAGCTCGGCCATCACGGCCTCTGCCAGATCCTTGAGCGTTTCCACATCCTCCTGCGACCACCTACGGGGGACATGGTCGATAGCACACAGCGATCCCAAGACCTCTCCCCCCTCGGTCCGGAGCGGCACGCCACAGTAGGCCACTACCTCTAGGTCTTGTATAGCAGGATTGTGCATCACCAAGGGATGCTGTCTAGCATCCTCCACTACAAGTGGTGCATCGGTGATGACCACATGCTTGCAGAACGAATGGGAAAGAGGCGTGGTCCTCTCCGAGGCCACCGGCTCCTGCAGGCCCACCTGACCTGCGAAGAACTGCTCTCGATCATCCACCAGGGACACCAGAGCAACTGGCACGTGCAGGAGCTTGGCGGCGATCCTCGAGAGCCTGTCTAGGGACTCTCTGGGCCATAGGTTGCTATCCCTTATCCTACGTAGAGCCGCAAGCCTAGCAGGGTCCGATAGGCTATCTGACATCTCAACCCCACATCACATCATTCGACGCATACATAATATTCCTATGGCAGGTACTAGCGCAAGTGCCTCATTATATGTTAAACTAGCAACGGGCACCACCCCCATGTGCATCCTCCTCCTTGTGGCCCCATCGCCTTCCCCTCCACCCCAGGCGATGGGGTCCTACCTCCTCCAGAGGCGAACTTATCTGCCCTCCCAGCTGGGCGCGGACGGAGCCCGCGCCCAGCCTCTTGAAGCGGCCTAGTCCAAGAGCTCAGATAAAAGCTCCTCGATCTCCTCGGGTTTATAGCCAGCAACCCACCTGCCCCTGTAGAGCACGACCGGAGGTAGGGGGGCGCCAAGCCTTAGGAACTCCTCCAAAGCACTAGGGTCCCTAGTGACGTCCCGTAACTCGTACGTTACGCCCAGCTGGCCAAGGAACTCCTTGACCGCCCTGCAGGGGCTTCAACGCTCGTGGCTATACAGTATAGGGCGCTCCGACACGCACACCTCCCACAGCATTATATGCCTTCTAGAGGTACAGTGCTCCAGCCTCTAACCCTTCAGTCCGGTCAGCACTATCCCCTGGACGAAGTACCTCTGAGCCACGAGGAATAGCACGATCATGGGGGCAGCGACCATGGTAGAGGCAGCCATCAGGGCTCCCCACTCGGTGCCGTGCTGACTAACGAACTTGTTCAGCCCCAGAGGCAGGGTGAAGAGAGACTCATCGTTCAGGTAGATCAGCGGCCCAGTGAAGTCGTTCCAGCTGGCCATGAAGCTGAATATAGCGACGGTCGTCACCGCGGGCTTCGCCAGCGGCAGCATGATCTTCCACCAGATATGCAAACTGGAGGCTCCATCGATACGCGCCGCTTCCTCCAGCTCAGCTGGGATCGTACGCAGGAACTGTCGCATCAGGAAGATGTTGAAAGCTCCTCCCCCCAACCAAGCAGGCACTATAAGCGGGTAGTAGGTATTTATCAGGTTCAGATTTCGCCATATAATGAACACCGGCACGAGGGTGACCGCACCAGGCAGCATCAGGGTGGAAAGCACAAAGATGAAGAGTGGCTCTCTACCCCAAAAACGTAGGCGGGCAAACCCATAACCACATAGCGAGGAGGTGATCACCGTACCGATCGTCGAGAGTGTGGCAACGAAGAATGAGTTGCGTGCATATGTCAAGAACGGTACGAGCCGGAAGACGTTGTAATAGTTGTCGAGGGTTGGATGTTGGGGTATAGGGTTCTGGCTGAACAACTCCTGATTAGGTTTGAGGGAGGTCAGCACTAACCATGCAAAGGGCGCGGTGACAACTACTGCACCCACCACCAGCAGTATGAGGGACACGTAGCTCATGACACCCCTCTCCTCCACAGCTTTAGACTCCGTGCTGCCAACCCGCCGACGTACCAACACTCCACTCATAGCTCTGCCCTCCAATTACATATGCTCGTAGTACACATATCTAGCCACCACCTTGAACGTGAGCAAGGTCACACATAAGATGATGACGAACAGCGTCCAGGCCATAGCCGAAGCATACCCCATACGGAAGTAGTCGAAAGCGTTCAGCCACAGATACAGCACATAGAACATCGTCGAGTCCACCGGCCCCCCACGTGTCATCACGTAAGGTAAGACGAACTCTTGGAAGGCGCCAATAAGGCCTATTATGAGGTTGAAGAACA
>JBHORE010000090.1:0-12280 GCA_042408415.1 Thermobaculum sp. | reverse complement strand
AGAAAATATCTCTAGATTTATCAGAGCCCCAGGTGCCTTAAGAGGCAGGCTTCTTATAAGGCTTGCCCTAAAGATCTTGAAACCGCAGTCTATGTCCTTAAGGTGTATGCCAAATAATAACTTCGATGCTAGATGAAATATAGCTGCGTTGACTTTGCGATGTGCTGGATCTTGCCTCTTTGTCCTGTATCCAGCAACTATGTCGTAGTGGTTCACATAAGGCAATAGTAGGGATATATCGGATATATCGAACTGGCCGTCAGAATCCATACACATAATATACTGACCCTGCGCGGCAGCGAATCCGCTTCTCCACGCCGAGCCGTAGCCTAGATTCCGGGGATGATGTATTACTCTTATCCTGCTATCCCTTGCTGCAAACCCTTCAGCTATCTCTCCAGTTTTATCCTGACTGCCGTCATTTACGACTATTATTTCCCAGTCAGGAAGAGTCTCGTTGAGGACTTCTATGCATCTTCCCAATACCCGCGGAAGGTTTGCCTCTTCGTTGCGAGCGGGCAGTATCAATGAAAGCTTTCCATTAATGTTCAAAGATTCCTTTAGATTTGAATCAAGCATTGCTTCGCTATTTTCCCTCGATCTATTTATTCCCACTAACTAAGTATAGGATTCCACCTATGAGTAAGACACTCCAGTAAGTTATGCCGCGGTCTATTAGCGCTATAGAGCCCGCCAGAGATTTCTCAACGTATACCCATTGTAGTACTGTTATCACCGCACCCTCTACTACGCCAAATCCTGCAGGTGTAAAGGGAATGGTCGTAAGCAGAGAGGCAGCAAGTGCCAAGAAGATTACCTGTGATATTGTAAGACTTGCTCCTAAAGCAACCGTTACCGCCCAGAATCTTGCGCTTTCCAAAATCCATATTAGAGCAGTGAGCAACAATATTCTATCTAGCCTTCTGCTAAATGCAAGTAGAATACCCTCCTCCAACCTGGAATAGAAAGGTCTTACCCTACTTGGAAGAATCTTATGGACATACACGCTGATGTATCTAACAGACGCCAATATGCCAAAGCTAGCCAATGCTAGTGTTCCTCCAAGTGTTATTAGCAATACAAAATGCGGTGGTAGCTTGGTTCTGAAAGCTATGATCCCTGATACTAATAAAAGGGTAAACAATACGCCCACATCCGCTACTCTCTCGGCAAATATAGTTCCCATAGTCTTGGAGAACGACACCTTGGCATTTCTCTTCAAAAGATACCCTCGGTAACCGTCTCCAAGCTTAGCGGGCAGTACAGAGTTAGCAAACCAGGAGAGAAAAATAATTCTAAGGAGACCTAGAGTACCTGGGAGCTGAGCATCATTTGTGCTGGAGTATCCAGAGTTGTTCAGTACTTGCTGCCATCTTATAGTACGCACATAGAAAGTAGCGTAGTAGAAAGCAAAGCCCAGGACCAAGAATAGTAGGTTGGCATCGCGTGCATTATCAATAACTTCCTTTACAGGAATGTTTTGTCTCGCAAATATGAGGATGAGTATTACTAAGGATATAAGAAAAGAAATTATTGTACGCGGACGAAGTATCTGGTCCCTTATGTTTAGGCCTTGTTCTGTTTGCTTAGTCTCTATTTCCGTCATGCTCTAGGTACTTTCACCTACCATCAATGGTTTCTTGTGTAGCCCACATCAAATGTTGCCGAATTATAACAGCGAGTGTAAACGTATGCCATAAACATGGCATATAGATAACGCCATTATTCATTATGACGTTCCGTTTGTGCAGTATGCACAAACATCTCCTGCTTATTCCGGCCCTATGACGTATATAACGCCCGTAGTTCAGGGCTAGTATGCAATCAAAAGAAATTGTGGATGGTAAAGAGATGCCGGAAAAGTTACTTAGTGCCTTAGGTGATGGATCTATAAGTATAAGTGTCCCGGGAACTATTTGGGTTCTGCTGGGAGCTTTCTTGGTATTTATAATGGTGCCCTCAATAGGCATGCTGGAGGCAGGGCTAACACGACAGAAGAACGTAGTGCATGGCCTGATGAAGAGCCTGTCTGCAGCTTCGGTGATGATGGTAATATTTTTGATAGTAGGCTTTGGTCTAGCTTTCAGCCCATCAACCATCGCTGGCATTATAGGTAATCCGATCCATTACCTCTTTGGTGGTGATCCTCAATCTGCCTGGCCAACTATATTTACAGACGGAAGTGCAACTGGGGGTGTACCGCTCTATGCCTATGTGCTCTTCCAGATGATGTTTGCTACCGTCACGCTAGCGTTAATAGGTGCTGGTGTGTCTGAGCGCATAAAGTTCAGCGCGTGGCTGCTTTACTCGCTGTTCTTCTCTCTCGTACTCTACCCACTGGTTGCTCACCTGGTATGGAGTCCTAATGGTTTGTTTGCCACACTGGGCACAAGAACAGGTTGGCTAGATGGTATGGGGGTGCGCGACTTTGCAGGCGGGGTTGTAGTTCATGCTCAGGCCGGATTTGCGGGACTTGCTATAACCCTAGCGCTTGGAGCTAGCTTGAAGCGGAGAGCTACGCTATCCTCGCATGCTCCATTTGTCAAGTTCAAGAGGTCCGCTGTAGTTCCAAGTGGCTACGAGGATTTGGCAGCCAAGGAAGCTGGTGAAAAATATGCCAACAACATACCTCTCGCTGTCATAGGTACCGCTCTCCTGTGGTTTGGCTGGTTTGGATTCAACGGCAGCAGCAGCCTTGAGCCTAATCTGCAGGGCGTATCTGCTGCCCTTGCTACTACTGTGGCTGCAGCAGCAGCTGGCCTTGTGTCTATGCTGATGAGCAAAGCTGTTGATGGTCGTTACGATGCAATTATGGCTATAAGCGGCGTTCTTGGTGGTCTCGTAATGATCACGCCCAACGCTGGTTACGTAGATCCCGGTGCTTCGCTTGTGCTAGGTGTCCTAGCTGGTGTAGTCACCTTTGGTGCTACCAAGATCATGGAGAAATACCTTTATCAAATAGATGATCCTATAGGAGGTTTTCCAGTCCATGGCGTGAATGGTGTGCTAGGCTCCGTGTTAGTGCCGATATTTGCTCGTCCCGACGTCAGTGGCTTGCCTGTAGCCGGGCTTCTGTATGGTGGAGGTGCCGATGCTTTGATCTGGTTGGGTATCCAGACTCTGGGCATAGTTGTCGTGTGTACGCTAGTCTTCTTTGCTTCCTATGCTTTTATCAAGGTAAGCTCTACTTTTGTCAAGGTGAGAGCTGCATTCGAGGAGGAGGCTGCAGGACTAGATCTAGTCGATCATGGTGTATATAAGGAGGAGATACCTGCCAAGACTGTCGGACCTCTTGCTAAGGAGTCTACTGCTTAGTCCTAGTCCAGATCTGATTGCAAGTATGGGAGGTGCTTTGCTATAGTACCTCCCATTTATTTTTTTGCTCTAGAATATGGCGGGAGCGCGTGGGAGTCGAACCCACCGGAGACCAGCAGTGCTAGCCTCCCAACGGTTTTGAAGACCGCGGAACCCACCGGGACCCTTCCGCTCCCATGAGAATACTAGTAACTGTTCCAATGTGTAGTCAAGAGAATAATGTATTCCAAGTAGATGTTTTATATATTGGCTGTTGATGATTGATAATAGGCAATTTGGGACTTTTAAATATGTCCGATGATAAAGCAAGGTTGTTTTTAGCTATAGATCTCCCCAAAAACATTCGGAGCGTATTGTATGATCTAGGACGCTCCGGATTAGCTGGGTCTAAGGGCCTTAAGTGGGTGGAAGAGTCTAATATCCACCTAACCTTGAAATTTCTAGGGGATATCTCGAGATCATGGATAGATGATGTTGAAGATGTCTTGGGAGATATAACCTGTCCTAACAGCATAGAGTTGGAGATCAGGGGGTTAGGCATATTCGGGAGCTTGCGAAGGCCAAGAGTTCTATGGGCAGGAGTTTCTGGAGATGTTGAGGCTTTGAGGTTACTTCACCGAGAGGTGGAAAATAAATGTATTCGATTGGGTTTTGATCGAGACGTCGTAGAGTATAAGCCTCATGTAACCTTAGCCAGGTTCAAAGATTCTTTTAACGACGTGTCTGCTCTAAACAGGCTCTTGCGAGCAAATGCTGATGTATCACTAGGAAAGTTTGGTGTGGATAGTATGGTACTCTATCAAAGCAAACTCTTGCCTAGCGGACCCATTTATACACCTATAAAGACTTTCAATCTAACTCAGGATTAGGATTGATATACTATGAGCATGATGCTAGAGAGATTGGATAACATCGAGAAGAGATTTGATGAGTTGGATCGGATGATGTCCGATCCTGAAGTGTTCTCAGACCCCTCTCGTCTCATGGAGGTTGCACGTGAGAGGTCTGAATTAGAGGATATTGTTTTTCTTTACCGCGAGTACAAGAGAGTTAGGGCGACTAGGGAAGAAGATCGACGTCTTATGGAGGATCCGGACCCTGATATAAGAGAGATGGCTGAGGAGGAATATGAACAGCTTGCTGATCGTGAGAAGGATCTGGAAGAGCGCTTGAAGATAGCACTACTTCCTAAGGACCCTAACGATGAGAAGGATGTTATAGTCGAGATTCGTGCTGGCACAGGGGGTGAGGAAGCGGCTCTGTTTGCTGCCGATCTTTATCGTATGTATACGCGCTATGCTGAGAGGCATGGTTGGAAGACTGAAGTACTCTCGACTAGTGAGAGTGATGCTGGTGGTTTTAAGGAGATAATATTTGAGGTAAAGGGGAAAGGTGCTTACTCACGCTTGAAGTACGAAAGTGGCGTACACAGGGTGCAGCGTGTACCTGTAACGGAATCTCAAGGTAGGATACACACCTCTACAGCTACGGTGGCTGTGCTGCCTGAGGCTGAAGAGGTCGAGGTGGAGATTGATCCTGAAGATCTGCGCATAGATGTCTTTAGGTCTACAGGACATGGCGGTCAGAGCGTTAATACTACCGATAGCGCAGTTCGTATAACGCATTTACCTACTGGTCTTGTTGTCACCTGTCAAGATGAGAAGAGTCAGCTAAAGAACAGGGCCAAAGCTATGGCAGTTCTTAGAGCTAGGCTCTACGAAATGGAGAGAAGGAAGAGAGAAGAAGAGTTGGGCCAAGTGCGCCGATCGATGGTTGGAACCGGAGAAAGGAGCGAGAAGATACGCACTTATAACTTCCCCCAAGACAGGGTTACAGATCACAGGATAAAAGAATCTTTCAGCAATCTACCAGCAATACTTGATGGTGAGATAGACAGGATAATCGAGTCTTTGCAAGTTGCTGATAGAGCTGAGCAGTTACAATCAGCGGGGGTGTAAGGCAAAGGAGGAACATGCTCGAGTGGGTACCCACTCGAGCATGTGATGCTTAAGCGGCTGTGGACTCGGCCTTCTTTGCCAAGGTTCTTAGGCACCTAGTGCAAATGTGTATCTTCACAAGCTCCCCATTTAGCATAACTGTTTGCCTGTGTACGTTCGGCTTGAAAGGCCTGTTGGTTTTCTGAGCCCTTCTTGCCCACTTTCCTCCATGGTGATACTGTATACTTCTTCCAAACTGGGTTCTCTTCCCACAAACCTCACATCTAGCCAATGCTGTTACCTCCAGATTTGAGTCTTGCACTAAATATCAAGTATTATTCGCTTCGAGTAGGAATAGCGGATTACACAAATAAGGCTCTGATTGATTTATTGACCTACTAGTTTATCACTCTATCTCGTAATATGACAACAAGCTTGAGTAACGAAGGACACAGCATGAAGCCTGAAATATCGCTAGAAGGTAAGAATACACAAACATGTGGGGTGGATGTACTTGTAGAATCACTGAAGTACTCATCCAAATGGCTTGAGCAGCATAGAGAGCGTATAAACCGTCTGAATGTCTTCCCAGTTCCCGATGGAGATACTGGAGATAACATGCTCATGACTATGCTCGGGGCAGTAAGAGCCATCGAAGAGCAATCTCCTACTACCATGGCAGCATTAGCGGATGCCCTTGAAGAGGGGGCTCTGATGGCCTCACGTGGTAACTCTGGGGTAATACTTTCCCAAATGATAGCTGGGTTTGCCTCTGTTATAAGGGGATCTGACAGTTTAGATGTAAGAATATTGGCAGAAGCCTTCAAAGTGGCTTCAGAATATGGATTCAGAGCACATTCCGAGCCTGTGGAAGGCACCATCATGACCGTTGCGCGAGATATCGCCAAATCCGCACTCCAAGCCGCAAGAAATACGAATAGTATTATAGATTTTCTCTCCATCATAATTGGGGACGCCAGGGAAAGTGTTAAAGCTACTCAGTACATGCTACCTAAGCTTCAGCAGGCTGGGGTTGTTGATGCTGGAGGTGAGGGGTTAGTAGTCATACTTGATGGGGCATTGCGATATCTCAAGGGGGAGTCACTAGAGATAAACGAAGATAGCTTCGATGGGGCCGATTTCGCGTCTGTAGATCTCGAGGAAGAGGATATTTATGGGTACTGCACGAACTTCGTGCTTCGTGGACATAACATAGACGTTGAAGAGTTTCGTAGCAAGATGCAGTCTATGGGGACATCTGTGCTTGTAGTGGGCACTCCTGCGATCGTCAAAGTGCATGTACACACGGAACAACCAGGTGAGGTTCTTTCTTATGCTTTGAAGTTTGGCACACTCCATCAGATAAAGCTTGATAATATGGGAGATCAATATGAGCAGAACGTACTGCACACCAAGGCTCAGCCTAGTTCCGAGATCACTACTGGGTTAGTGATTGTGGCTGCCGGCCAAGGTTTCACACGTATGCTCCAGAGGGAGGATGGTGTAATTGTTGTGCAAGGGGGGCAGACCATGAACCCCAGCACTGGAGAGATCATCAAAGCTGTGAGGGAGTGTCCAGCAGAGGCTGTTATAATTCTCCCTAATAATCCCAACATAATTATGTCAGCTGAGCGGGCAGCAGGGTCTGTAGGGAAGAGAGTAGAGGTTGTGCCTACTAGATCAATGGCTGATGGGATTGTGGCTTCTATGGCTTATAATCCATCCTTGCGAATAGAAGAGAATCTAGAAAATATAAGATCTGCTATCAGAAACGTAAGATCGATAGAGGTTACTAGAGCTGTGCGGGATGCTCAAGTCGAAGATATACCGGTGCGGGAAGGGGATTATATCGGCTTGCTTGATGGGCAAATAGTCGCGGCTGGAGCAGAATTACCTGATGTAATGAGGCATATTCTGGAGGCTATAGATCTTGATGAGTATGAGCTACTTACCATGTATAGAGGACATGATCTTTCACAACGGGATGCAGAGAGTTTGGCTGAATTCTTGAGGGAGACATTTCCAGATCTAGATGTGGAAGTCTACGATGGGGGTCAGCCACATTATCAAATAATTGCTTCTTTAGAGTGAGGTCAGAAATTGAGCCAGGTTAGGGTGGTAGTGGATAGCACATCAGATATACCTCGTGATCTAGCTTCTTCTTTGGGTATAGCGATAGTGCCTCTTAGAGTGATTTTTGGAGACCAGACCTATCTGGATGGTGTAGATATTGATGTCGATGAGTTTTATAAGAAGCTTGTTTCGTCCAATGTTCTTCCACGTACTAGCCAGCCTCCTGTCGAGGACTTTAGAAGAGTGTTCAAATCCTTGTCCGGGGATGCATCGGGTATCCTATGTATAACTATTTCAAGTAAGGTAAGTGGTACATACAATTCGGCTAAGATAGCTGCTAATCAGGTGGAAGAGGTTCCCATAAAGGTTATAGATAGTAAAACTGTATCAATGGCGTTTGGTTTTGCAGCTATCGCTGCCGCTGAGGCTGCTAAAGAAGGAGCTTCCTTAGAGGAGGTTGAAAGAGTAGCTCTCGATACTCTTTCTCGTACCGACCTACTAGCCTTTGTTGATACTTTGGAGTACCTTCAGAAGGGAGGTAGGATAGGCAAGGCTGCTAGCCTTTTAGGGACTTTTCTACAGGTAAAGCCCCTGATCACGCTACGCGACGGAGAGGTTGTTCCCGTTACCCGTACGCGTACTAGATCTAAGGCGGTATCAGCCTTGGTGGATTGGGCACACAAGTACAAGCCTCCAGAACGTATCGCCGTTATATGGAGTACTAACGAGAATGAGCTAAATACCCTCCTTGAAGGTTTGAGCGATCTATCTCCGGACCGAGAAGTAATCATTACCAAGTACGGCCCAGTGATCGGTGTGCATGCAGGACCTGGTGCCATGGGGGTGATCGTGGTTAGTAGGTCAAATGAAGACTGAGGAGCTAGCAGCAAAACTAAAGAATATTCTTCTACTGGAGCAGCGCCGAGGCTACAACAACAAAGCCGTAGTCGGTGGTGTAGAAGCTTTTATTCAGAAGGCAGTTCTCCCTCAGGCTTCTGATAATGACCCACAGTCTAAACATATTCTTAGGGCATCTGAGAAGCTATTAGGGTATTCAACTTGTACACCAGAAGAGCGCTCAATCAGAGTAAAGGAAGCGCTGGATCTACTGGATGGTAAGGCTCCTTCTGCGTTCCCACTTCCCAATATAAGACAAGCTCCGTCAAGAAGTGTCCCCGATCTCGATAAGCCGATATCATCGATGCCTGGAGTTGGTCAAAGAAGAGCGGCTTTATTTGGCAGGTTGGGAATTCATCTTATAAGAGATGCACTCGAGTATTATCCACGTGAGTACCATGATAGATCCAACCTTCGAAAGATAGCAGAATTGCAATTTGGAAACACGGAGACCTTTATAGCAAAGGTTAAGGATGTTTCTGTTCGCAAGCTATCGAACAACCTTAATCTCTTAACTGCCCGACTTCAGGATGAGACAGGTTTTATCGACGCGACGTGGTTCTCACGGGGTTTCGTGAGGCGTGACCTTGAACCTGGGATGGAGATAATTGTTACAGGCAAGGTTGGTCAGTTTCTTGGGAAGCTAAAGGTTGAGTCCCCAGAGTATGAGCATTTGGACAAGAGTCTGCTCCACTCAGGCAGAATAGTGCCTATTTACAGATCCACAGAAGGGTTAAACAACAAGTTACTTCGAAGTGTGATCCACGACATCGTTGCCTATCACTCTGCGCGCATAGAAGATCATATGCCTCAACATCTTATTGATGGGCTCTCGTTACTGGATCTTGGAGACGCACTTTACCAAATACATTTCCCCGATTCCTGGGATCATCTCGAGGCCGCACGCAGAAGGCTTGCGTTTGATGAATTCTTGGAGATACAGCTTGGTGCCTTGATGAAACAAGCAGTTAGGCGTAGATCTAAGGGGGCTATTGCCCTCGATGTTCACAAGCCACAGATAGGAGAATTCATAACTAATCTACCATTCAGACTTACTGGAGCGCAGGAACGAGTCATACAGGAGATCATGCATGATCTTGAGTCAGATGTACCTATGAACAGGTTACTCCAGGGCGATGTTGGGTCAGGGAAGACAGTGGTGGCCGCTTCGGCCCTGATAACTGCTTTTGCTAATGGTTATCAGGGGGCTATCATGGCGCCTACCGAGATACTAGCTGAGCAGCATTATAAGGGTATATCTAGACTCGTCTCGGTTCTAGGAGAGGTTGCTCCTAAGGTTTCCTTGCTTACCGGTAGTGTCAAGGGCAAGGAAAGAGATGATCTATATCAAGCTGTTGAACAGGGTGAGATCGATATCCTTATAGGAACTCATGCTCTGATACAAGAAGGGGTGAGGTTTAACAACCTCGCAGTATGTGTAGTCGATGAACAACATAGATTTGGAGTCGAGCAAAGAGCGGCTTTGAGAGCCAAGGGCGTGAACCCCCACCTGTTGGTAATGACAGCTACCCCCATACCTAGAAGTCTTGCCCTCACCATATACGGAGACCTGGATCTCTCTGTATTGGATGAGATGCCTCCGGGAAGACAACCAATACAGACTTTTGCTCTAACTCCTGAGCAGCGAAGCTGGGCTTATAACTTCCTCAGGGAAGAGGTGGAGCGAGGAAGGCAAGCATACATAATATGTCCGCTAGTCGAGGAATCAGAGAAAATAGAAGCTAAGGCCGCAATAGAAGAATATGAGCGCTTGCAGAAATATGTTTTCCCAGATCTTCGTCTTGGTTTGCTGCATGGGAGAATGAAGTCTAGGGAAAAGGATGAGGTGATGGAGAGGTTTCGCCTTGGCGAGTTGCAGGTGCTGGTTTCGACCGCAGTTGTCGAGGTTGGGATAGACGTGCCCAATGCCACAGTCATGCTGATAGAGGGAGCAGACAGATTTGGACTTGCTCAATTGCATCAGTTCAGAGGCAGGGTTGGGAGAGGTACCGAGAAGTCTTACTGCTTGCTGCTATCAGATTCACCCTCTGAGGATGCTCGGAAGAGACTCGAGATAGTTCAAGAATGTAGCGATGGTTTTGTGTTAGCTGAGGAGGACCTGAAGATGAGAGGTCCTGGTGAGTTCTACGGTATAAGGCAATCAGGTCAGATAAACCTGAAGGTAGCTAAGTTGTCAGATTTCGGTCTCTTGGAGGAAACCCGAAGAATAGCTGCTGAGCTTCTGGAAGATGATCCTGATCTTAGTCATTACCCTAAACTGAGGAGCAGAGTTGTAGAGAGAATGAAGACCCTTTCAGAGGCCAATTGATGCGTGTTACAGGTGGAGAGTTAAGGGGAGTAACTCTAAAGTCTCCACGTAGCCTTAGTACCAGACCAATGACCGACCGCCTTAGGCTGGCTCTCTTTAGCATTATTGCTCCTATGGAGCAGCCCAGGGGCAGAGTGCTAGATCTATATGCAGGCACAGGAGCGCTTGGAATAGAAGCTCTTTCAAGAGGAGCCAACTTTGTAGATTTCGTAGATCAAAACTCTTCAGCTTGTGCCGTTATAAGAGCTAATTTGGAACAAACTAAACTAGTAAATAGAGCCAAAGTACACAAGCGGTCTGTCAAATCCTTCTTGGCTTCATATAATGGGGAGCCGTTCGATCTTATATTTATGGATCCGCCATATGCTGACGCCGATATTGAAGAGGTGTTATCATTTATATCTCGTAAAGGTGTACTGGCGACTGATGGTTTGCTTGTGCTAGGGCACACCTCAAGGCGGAACTTTGCTGAAAGAATAGGTGCATTGGAGCTACTGATAAAAAGATGCCATGGTGATTCGTGCCTTAGCATCTATAAAGTAGCGGAAAGAGATCATAGTACGGACTAATCTGATAGTTGTACTTTAGAGGCTTATCCTGGTATTGGGTAACCTCTGTGCTTAATAGCTATGAACAGGGTAGAATTGCCGGTATCGGAGTTGAAGGCAATGCGGTAGCCCTATCGGAGGGATGTGGACTGTGGATATATACGCATTACTAGATCAACTAGAGCAACTGGCTAATAGCTCTAAGAAAATGCGTTTCACCAACAAGATACTAATTGACGAGGATGAGTTACTCGAGTTAGTAGATCAGTTACGTACTGCTATTCCCGATGAGGTTAGACAATGCAAGCGTATGCTGGCGGAACGTGAGAGAATCATATCCACTGCTCAAGCTGAAGCTGAGAGGTTGAGGGAAGAGGCAGAGAAAGAAGTCGGCAGAATAATAAATGATCAACAATTGGTTGAGCAGGCTAGAAGCCAAGCTGAGAAAATAATCAGCGACGCTGAAGAAAGGGCTAGAGCTATAACCGAAGGCGCAGATGAATATGCCCGTGATGTCCTTAGAAGTCTGGAAAATATGTTGTCATCGCAGCTGAACACTGTGAGAAATGGCTTAGCTCAGCTGGAGTCTAGAGAGGGAACAAAAGCCTAATTTCAATGGTTATAAACTTTGGTTAGCTAGATATTCATTAGGGATATAAACTCTTATTGCTACATGGGATGACTGCGATGAACGCTCATAATTATGATCTAGAATTCAACGTATCAGGATTACTTAAGCAAACTACTGGAGCTTCTCGCACCTATCATTTCGAGACTCCTGACCTGCAATTGTACGAAGAGTCCGTAGCTCACCAGATAGTAGGTGATGCTGGAGCTCTACGTATCAAGACAGGTATACTCGTTCAAGGTACTGTAACGGCAAATGTTGAGATGGAGTGTTCACGTTGCCTGGTACCTTTCGTTGGTAAGATAGAAGCCTCCTTTGAGGAAGAGTTCCGGCCAACTGTGGATGTAATTAGTGGTGTGTCGATGCACGAGATTAGAGAGGGTGAGTACGAAGGCGATTATTCGTGGCTTACTCATAATCACATGATGAACCTTACTGAAGTCATCAGACAAGCTATCATAGTCAATATGCCTTATAATCCTATATGCAGCCCTGACTGTGCAGGCCTTTGTCCGGAATGTGGCGCGGATCTCAACGTAGAACATTGTGGCCA
>JBHORE010000089.1:0-4430 GCA_042408415.1 Thermobaculum sp. | reverse complement strand
AGGCTGGAATCTGTAACCAAGTTTATAGTTAACGAGGAGTTCGTGCCTGGAGATTATAAACCTGGTTACGGACTCCAACCTCTTCAAATCAGGATACCTCTCTATAAGAGACTGGAGTACACTAGCAGGTGTAGAGCCAATTGTCACTTTATGAAGAAGCTCTTTTTGGCCAATCACCTCACGAAACTGAGCAAAAAGAAGCAGCTTTATCTCGAAGCTGCCTCCTGCTGTATTCATCTACACCCTCTCCAACTCCTGAACAGCTTTCACGCTTGAGATCAAGCTAGCATACCTATCCATTTCTTCCTTGGTGTTCATTTCAGTGGCACATACTAATAGATAGTCACTTAGTTTGGAATCAAACCTACCTAGATCTATACCTGCCAGTATGCCATCATTAAGAAGAGTAGATACTACTTGCGAAGCCGGCACTGGGCACTTGAGAACAAACTCATTGAAGAATGGGTCTGCGCTTATAACCTCCCATCCAGGCACAGCACTCAGTACACCAGCCAAATAGTGAGCGTTGTTAACGCATAGCTGGGCCACCTTCGCGAGGCCCTGCTTCCCCATCAGAGAAAGATATACTGTGGAAGCCAAGGCATTCAAAGCCTCATTAGTACATATATTACTTGTAGCCTTCTCTCTCCTTATGTGTTGCTCTCTGGTCTGTAAGGTAAGAACATAACCTCTTTTACCTTCTATATCCTTCGTAGCTCCTACTAGTCTGCCTGGCATGTACCGAATAAACTCCTTACGTGTCGCAAAGAGGCCAAGATACGGGCCCCCAAAGTTGAGCTCATTACCAAGAGATTGCCCTTCGCCCACAGCTATATCTGCACCAAGCTCCCCTGGAGGCTTGAGTAACCCGAGCGCTATAGGATAGGCGGCAACCACGAGGAGAGCTCCAACAGAATGAGCAAGATCAGCATACCCTTTTATATCCTCTATACTTCCAAAGAAGTTGGGATACTGTACCAATACACAAGCAGTTCGCTCATCTACATAAGTAGCAATATCCCGAGGCGCGGACTTGAAGTTATCGGGCATTTCTCCGGCGACCACTATCTCTAGATCTACGCCAGAAGTAAAAGTTCTTATAACTTCTACCCACTCTGGATGGAATGTCGGGACTATAACTATCTTAGGCCGTCGGGTATAGTGGACTGCCATAAGAGCTCCCTCAGCAGCAGCAGTAGCCCCATCATACATGGAGGCATTAGCCAAATCCATTCCCATAAGTGCCGCGATCATGGTCTGAAATTCATATATGCTCTGTAGAGTTCCTTGGCTCACTTCTGCCTGATAAGGGGTATATGAAGTGTAGAATTCATTTCGAGAGGTAACGCTCTTTACGGCAGCCGGGATGAAATGATTATATGCCCCCCCACCTGCGAAACAGGCTACATGGTCTACATCAAGATTACGGTCAGATAGAGTATTTACCTTCTTGGCCACTTCTGCTTCCGATAGTCCAGGGCCAATCCTTAGTTGAGGATACTTATATCTCTCCGGTATGGCCTTTAGAAGCTCATCGATCGAATTGACTCCTATGCGGCTCAGCATCTCTTGCCTTTCTTTATCTGTATGAGGTATATAGGGCACTTTACCTTTCTCCTGCAAAACTTACAGAACTTTTAGTTTCGCTACTGAGGTGAACACTACAGCAGAATGTTATCATTCCTAGGTCAATACATAATACACCCAGTCAATAGAGGTACCAAGTAAAGTGTACAACATAATCAAGTACTTCATTTTGATCCTCATAGGGATAGTTCTTGGAGCAATCATCACTCTCGTGTTCATAGTTACTAGACCACAACCGGAAATAACGCCAAGTGCTAATAATAGTGGTCAAAGTCCAGATATGAGGTTATCTATATCTCAAGAGATCTTTGTGCAACAAGCTGATTCAGAAGCTAAGGACATCCTTAGCAAGTACGGACTAAGCAACCCCAAATGGTACGTACAGCCTGACAACCAGGTAACTATGGATGCCCAAACCAGAATCCCAATTATTGACGTCCCAGTACAAGTGAGGATACGAGGAAGTTTGTATGCAAGCTCCGGGCGAGTCCATGCCAAGATAGAAAGTGTGGATTATGGAGGGCTTAGATTGCCTGTTGAACTATTCGATAATCTCTCTAGAGAGCTAAATCGAGAGCTTGAGAGCAACCAAGATACATCCAAGTACTGGATAGAGTCCGTGGATACGGGCCAAGGGAGGCTAAGCCTTGATATAGACCTAAGAGGTAACTGGCTATCGAGGTAACTTTACACTTCAATCTGTAGGCCATCATAAGCCAGTTGTATTCCATCAGGAAGCATCAAGCTAACCTCGTCATAGTCTAGATCATGTCCTAGATGTACCAGATAGGTGCGTTCAGCTCCAATAGTCTTAGCTAAATCTACTGCTTGCCATAGACCAAGATGCATAGCATGAGGTTCAAACCTCAAAGCGTTCAATACAAGCACATCTACACCCTTTATCCTTCGGAGGGTACTCTCTGGAATCTCACTCGCATCAGTGATATAAGCCACGCCTTCGAACATATAGGCAGTTATACAATCCAAACCATGCCTTATAGGCAAAGGCACAAACTCCAAACCTTTAACTCGAAAGTTATTGCTTATCGAATGAAGCCTTAGCTTTGGCCTCGAACCAAGATGGGGTACTGGGCTAAATATATAATCAAAACGTCGCCTTATCGCTTCTACTGTACTCTCATCTCCATAGCAGGTTATAGGCTCTCTAAGGCTAAAAGCCCTAAGATCATCTATGCCAAAGGTGTGGTCTGCATGGGAGTGCGTGAACAAGACGGCATCCAAAGACTCCACATTATTACTCAGAGCCTGATATCTAAAATCAGGAGAGGCATCTATAAGTATATTATGCCCGTCAAAGCTTATCAGCGCCGACGTTCTAGTACGCTTATTTCTAGGATTATTTGATCTACAAACGCGACACTTGCATCCCAACATAGGAACGCCAAAACTAGCGCCCGTACCCAAAAAAGTAAGTTTCAAAGACATGCTCTACCTCATGGAGACCAGCAAGGTTCAAAATCATCACCTATAGTGTTAGTAAGCCTCTTTACCTCGGATCCATCTGGACGCATTATGTATATTTCCCAGTTGTTGTCCAGGCGATTCGAGTTAAATACTATGTATCTGCCATCGGGGGAAGGAAAAGGTCTGCCGTTTTCTCCTTCGGTTGGCATAGTTATCTGCTTAACATTAGTTCCATCTGCGTTCATTATAAATATCTGACCTATAACATGTTCGCTCTTACGGGTGTTGTATACTATACGCTTACCATCAGGCATCCATCTTGGGAACCTATGGTCTGTAGGATCATGAGTAATCTGGCGAAGGCCAGAGCCATCCGCATTCATCACAAACACCTGCCAATATTTACCAGGCTTGCCCATGAAAGTAATCTTGCTGCCATCTGGAGACCAGGCGGGAGCAGATTGAGGATAGCTTAAATCGGTCAAAACTATAGGTTTACCTCCCTTGGCTGGGATCTTAGCTATCCCACTATCCCATCCTAGAGTGTAAGCTATGTACTTGCCATCCGGAGACCAATCTGGATCTTGAGCGATTCTCTTCCCGTATGTCAGCTGATAAGGATTACTACCATCAGAATTCATGATCCATATCTGTAGAGACCCGGTGCGATCCGAAACAAAAGCTATCTGTTCTCCAGTAGGAGCCCAGCTCGGCATACCATCGAAGGAGGACTCGCCCGTGAGCCTGACGAGGCCAGTTCCATCTGCTCTTATAGAATAAATATCTCTGTTCTTTCTTATATTATTTCTTCCTGGTACTGGTCTGTCTGAACTAAATGCTATACGACCAGAAGGAGCTACGATCACATCATTCGAAGCGGGCATAGTGGGTTGTGGAGTCGGAACCAAAGTAGGAGTTGGGACTGGAGGTGTGAACGTAGGCTCAGTAGTAGGTACTGGTAATACTGATGTTGGAACAGCAGTTGGGAGTACTGTCGCATTTGCAGTTGGACTAGAAGGAATAGTAGGAGTGGGGCCAGAGACATTAGCTATAGACTGATTGTCTATGTGGCTAACAGCCCATGCAATGGAAGCTAATGCGGCTAACAAAAAGACTGTCAGGATGTATCTTCCCAGATATCGCCTAACAACTCCGGATCTAGCTGTCCGCTCATATTCCACATCAGTGGAGATGTTTTCTTCTGCAGGTAGGGTAAGTTTAGCGTTGCACACTCGGCAGCGCTCGCTGTGCTCATCATTTAGAGCACCGCACTCGCCGCAATAAATCAACCTGCTCCTCCAATCACATGGTCCTCTCTGTATTGAAGATCAAACTATCCTCTATTGTAAAGCCTTAAGTAGTTTGTTATTTGCAAACATCCCAAGCTGTAAACCTCTAAAATGTGCAGACACGCAGAG
>JBHORE010000082.1:0-9648 GCA_042408415.1 Thermobaculum sp. | reverse complement strand
CGCGAGCGTCGAGACGGCACCGTCCATCAACCCCACCAGGCTAGGTTGCACCACCTTCAGAACGAAGTCCTTACTGTAGCCCGAGTGGGTAACCTCGGTGCCGCTCAGCCCCAGTTTATTCAGAACACTAGTTGCCAACCTTTCCCTCCTCATCATATCTCACACCACTAATTTAGCATTATTCTAAACTAATTACAACTATAATTTACTATTTTTTATAACCCAATAATCGCTAAAATAGTTTGCAATATTCGTATATTCGTATATACTGATAATAGTCATTACCTAAAGGAGGTGCTTATGCCTTGGCAGTGGTGGAGATCAAATGTAGACGAGGTGGAGGCAAGCGAGGCCGCGACCAGGCTGAAGGCTGGAGAGGTGCAGGTCGTGGATGTGAGGGAATTGCACGAGTGGCTAGAGGAGCATGTGCCAGGATCAAGGCACATCCCGCTGGGCGAGCTTGCCAGCCGAGCTCATGAGCTCTCACCAAGGCTGCCGGTGTTCACCCTTTGCGCCAGCGGCCGCAGGAGCAAGGTAGCTGCTGAGATCTTGCAGCGAGCAGGCTATGAGCAAGTAGCGAGCATCAGGGGAGGAATCAAGGCTTGGAAAGCGAATGGCCACAGCGTGGTCTCAGGGAGGTAGATCGTGCATACCACCCTGCTGGCGATAGTTTTGGGAGGCGGCGTCGGATTGATGCTTGGCGCTATGGGCGGGGGAGGCTCCATCTTGGCCGTACCGCTGTTGGTCTACGTGCTTGGGGAGGACCCGCACAGTGCCACCACCACTTCCCTGCTGGTAGTGGGATGGACGGCAGCGGTAGCAGCCGTCCAGCAGTTGCGCATGGGCAGGACGAGCCCCTGTGCGGGGCTGATCTTCGGCGGCATCGGAGGGGCCAGCGCCCTCCTAGGGGCCTGGCTCAACAGGCTGGTATCGGGTCAGGCTTTGATGTGCCTGTTCGCGCTGCTGATGCTGGCGGCCGCCTTCGGCATGTCCCGCAAGCGGCTGCCAGTAGACAAAGAGAACGAATTCAAGTGCCAGGATCGAGCTGTGAGGCTGGGCGTGACCGGTGGGGCTGTGGGGGTGCTAACCGGGTTCTTTGGGGTGGGCGGAGGTTTCGTGATCCTGCCAGCAATGGTGCTCGCCGCGGATCTGCCGATGAAGCTCGCCGTGGGGACATCCCTCCTGGCGATAGCGTTGCAGGCTGCTTGGGGCGTGGTGGGGCACCTGGGCTTGGGTACGGTGGCCTGGGGAGTGACATTACCTTTCCTTGTGGGCAGCATCGCCGGAGGATTGGTCGGGGGCAGGCTCGCAGCACTCATACCCCCGAGACTCGCCACAAGGGGATTTGCGCTGCTGCTAGCACTGCTGGCTGTGTACCTGCTGTACCGAAACTGCGCAGCATTTATATGATTCCCTGGAAGGAGGTCTTATGGAGATAGAAGGAGAAGAGCTTAGAAAGCTCCTGCTGCAGATGCAGGCACAGATCTGTCAGACGCTGGCCGATCCCACGCGCCTTGAGCTGCTCTACCTATTGGGCGAGGGTGAGCGCAGCGTGAAGGACCTCGTGGAGCTGACGGGGCTGCGCCAGAGCAACATCTCCCAGCACCTGGCGCTCATGCGGGAACGGGGGTTAGTGGTCGCCCGGCGTAGCGGCAACAGCGTCTACTACTCGCTGGCGAACCGCAAGATCCTGGAAGCCTGCAAGCTGACGCGGGAGATCCTGTTGGAGAGGCTCCGCCGTGAGAGGGTACTGTCCACCCTCTCGGGAACAGGGTGGCCCTCTCAAGAGCCGACGAAAGCAGTATCATTTACCCACAACGACGGGGATATGGGGACAAGAGGAGGTAGATCATGATCCTGAGAATGCTATACAACGACCAGCTGGCGCAGGCCAGCTACCTGGTGGGGTGCCCCGAGTCTGGAGAGGCGCTCATCGTGGACCCCAACAGGCACGTGGAGCAATACCTAGAGCTGGCCGAGAGGCTGGGGCTGCGCATCACCGCCGTCACCGAGACGCACATCCACGCGGATTTTGTGTCGGGCTCACGAGAGCTGGCCGAGGTCACGGGGGCACGTCTGTATCTCTCGGATGAGGGGCCCAGCGAGTGGAAATACCCCTACGCCGCGGAGGCGGGCGCGGTGCTGGTGCGCGAGGGCGACGCCTTTGAGCTGGGCAGCGTGCGAGTCGAGGTGATGCATACGCCGGGGCACACCCCCGAGCATATCAGCTTCATCGTTACAGACAAGGCACGCGGGGGCGAACCGCTGGGGGCGTTCACTGGGGACTTCCTATTCGTGGGGGACGTCGGCAGGCCCGACCTGCTGGAGAAGGCAGCCGGCATAACCGGCACCATGGAGCAGGGCGCTAGGCAGCTTTTCGACTCCATCCAGCGCTTCAGGACCCTGCCCGACCACCTGCAGATATGGCCTGCGCACGGTGCGGGCAGCGCCTGTGGTAGGGCACTGGGGGGAGTGCCCCAGAGCACGCTGGGCTACGAGAAGCTGTACAACTGGGCTTTCAGCACCCAAGACCCTGAGGAGTTCATCCGCCGGGTGCTCGAGGGGCAGCCCGATCCGCCGCGCTACTTCGCGCAGATGAAGCGGGTCAACAAGGAAGGCCCGGCGATAGCCAGCAAGCTACCAGCGCCTGCGCCTCTGGCCTACGGCGACATCGAGGTAATGCTCCGTCAGGGATTGGTTGTGGACACCCGGCCGGCAGACGTCTACAGTCAGGGGTTCATCCCCGGCACGATCAACATCCCCCTGGGGGCATCTTTCCTCACCTGGGCGGGGTGGCTTCTCCCATACGATCGGCCCATAGCGCTCGTGATCGACAGGGAGAAGCTGGAGCACGCCACGCAGCTCCTGAGGCTGATCGGACTGGACAACCTGCGGGGCTACTGGACTCCAGCCGTGATAGACCGTTGGGCAGGCGAGGGTAGGAAGTTGGCCACCTACAGGCGTCTCACGCCCGAGGAGGCTGGGCAGCTCCTCGGGGACGGCGTGTGCGTGGTCGACGTGCGCTGGGACAGCGAGCGAGAGAAGGGGTACGTGCCGGGCAGCATCCACTTACCGCTGGGCTACCTGGAGGAGCATCTCGAAGAGATACCCACGGACAAACCCCTCCTCGTGTACTGTGCCAGCGGTACCCGCTCGGCGATAGCGTCCAGCATCCTCGCTGGGAGGACGCGCGCGCCCGTGATGGACATCAAAGGGGGTTTCGATGCCTGGAAGGCCACGGGCAATCCCGTGGAGGAGCCCAAGAGCACTACGACCGTGTAAGGAGGTGTGCAAGATGGAGAGGACACTGAGCTATGGCTTCGGACGCAAGTTGGATATGCCCTACGAAGAGGCCGTCGCCAGGACGAGGGAGGCCCTCAAGGAACAGGGCTTCGGCGTGATCAGCGAGATAGACGTGCGACAGACGATGAAGGAGAAGCGAGGTGTGGACTTCCGACCCTACGTCATCCTGGGAGCCTGCAACCCCGAGATGGCGGAGAGGGCGCTCGAGGCCGAGATCGATCTGGGACTGCTGCTGCCCTGCAACGTCGTCGTCTACCAGAGCGACGGCGGGAGCGTGGTGGAGGCCATGGACCCAGAGGCTGTCCTGGGCCTGGTCCACAACCCCAGCCTCGAGGCCATAGCCAGCGAGGTGAGGGAGAGACTGCAGCGGGCGCTGGAGGCGATCTAGCGGGCCGTCGTGGCCCGAGCTTTGCTGGAGATGCTCCCAGGAACGTTCGGAGGAAGCGGAATGAACGAGACCGTTAGGGCCGTACTTATAGCCGCCATGATAGGTTTGCTCCTGTTGGTGCTGCTCTTCCTGCTGCCCATGCTCACTATGGCAGGTATGATGTGGGGGACCGGCATGCCCGCGACTGCCCCCGGGGGCAGGTTCTCTCCCTGGGTGATGTTGCTGTACGCGGTGATCTTGGTACTGGTGATCTTGGGAGCGTTCCTCCTAGTGATATGGCTGGGGAGGTCGCTGGGCAGCAGGCCCGAGCATCAGGAGGACGAGGCGCTGCGCATCCTCCGCCTCAGGTACGCTCGCGGGGAGATCAGCCGCGAGGAATATGAGCGCATGCTCAAGGACCTACAGCCCTGGCACGATCAGGACACTACAGTACGTTTACAGTAGAGAGTGGAGGTGACCGATGCACTCTGATGAGCACTACGTGGTCAACTTGTGGTACCCATCGGCTGGGGCTAGGGGACTGTACTTCGCCCGCGGCAGATTCAGGGCTCAAGACCTCTACCTCGGTGGAACTCTCGCAATAGTAGTGCACTCTCCACCAGAAGTCCTCACTGTCGAGATGTTCACCGACTCAGGTAAGCTCGTAGCGCGAGGGCAGGATCTACCGGCTACCGACGACTCCCCCATGGCGCGCCTCACGATCCAGGGCCAGGACGTCCGCAGGGAAGACGTATGGCCCAGCGAAGAGGACCTTGGCAGGCTGGTGATCCTTCCTGGGGGAGAGATCGGCAAGCTGGTCAGTTGGTGGCACGCCGATGACCGTTCGGCGTGGCGCTGGCAGCTGGAATTCTACAATCATCGTTAGGAGGTACCTATGGCAGTGCTATCGGACAGAGACAAGGAAAAGGTGCGCAAGACCTTCGAGGAGAGGCTCAAGGAGCCAGTTAGCATACAGCTCTTCACCCAGCACGAGTCGCCCCTCGTGCTGCCGGGACACGAGTGCGCCACCTGCCGGGAGACCCGCGAGCTCCTAGAAGAGGTGGCCGGCCTCAGCGACAAGATCTCGCTGGAGGTCAAGGACTTCCTGACCGACAGGCAGGAGGCCGAGAGCATGGGGATCGAGCGCATCCCGGCGATCCTGCTGGACGGCAAAGTAAAGGGGAGGGTGCGGTTCTTTGGTGCGCCATCCGGCTATGAGTTCTCGGTCCTCCTGCAGGATATCGTGGACGCCTCCAGCGGCGAGCTAGGGCTCTCCGAGGACACCCTGCGGAAGCTGGGGGAGCTGCAGGAAGACCTGCACATACAGGTGTTCACCACCCCCACTTGACCCTACTGTCCAAGAGCGGCCAGTTTGGCCCACAGGTTGGCGATGGCGAGCGAGCGCATCACCGCCGATGCCGTGGAGGTGAGCGAATACCCAGAGCTCATCAACAAGTACAACATTCGCGGTGTACCCAAGATAGTGATCAACGACCAGGTGGAGTTCGAGGGAGCCCTGCCTGAGAAGCAGTTCGTGGAGCGGGTGCTGAGCGCCGTGCAGCAGGAGGAACAGCAGGGTTGAAAGCTGCCCTCTGGTTCTGGCATCCTGTAAGCACAGCACCAAGGAGCCATCGTTGGCCAATAGGAAGCTATCGACCCGCGAACTCAACCGCACGCTGCTCGCCAGGCAGCTCCTGCTCGCACGCTCGAGCGACTCGGTGGATAGAGTTCTCCGGAGGTTGGTGGCCCTCCAATCGCAGGTGCCCCAATCTCCCCACCTAGCGCTCTGGAGCAGGGTCGCGGACTATACTCCAGATAGTCTCAACTCCCTGGCGAAGAACCACAGGGTGGTCCGGGCCACGGCGATGAGGGCCACCCTGCACACGCTGCTGTCGGAGGACTACCTACGGTTTCGGGCCGCCCTCCAGCCCGCCATGAGCAAAGCACTGCGAGGGTTCTTCAGCAGTAGCTGGAAGGAGATGGACCTCGAAAGTATCCGTCTACTTGGCGAGGAGTTCATGGCTGTCCCACACACCTTCGCCGAGCTCAAGGCCCACTTCGGCCAACACCCCCTCTCCTGCTCACCCGAAGCTGCTACCTACGCAGCCCGCACTCACCTACCACTGGTGCAGATCCCCGAGGACAAGCTCTGGGGCTATTCCAATAACCCCAAGTACGTATTGGCCTCCGAGTGGTTGGGCAGGTCCCCCCAGGAAGATGACGGGGCCTTGGCCTCCCTAGCGAGGCGCTACCTGCAGGCGTACGGACCGGCCTCACGGCAGGATCTCGAGTACTGGACGGGCATGACAGGTATGAGGGGGGTGCTGGAGAAGCTTCGGCCCGAACTGGTTGAGTACGTGGACAAATCAGGCAAAAAGCTGATGGATCTTGAGGAGGCGGAGATCTTGCCTGGCGACGTCCCTGCCCCGTTGCGGCTGCTACCGGAGTGGGACAGCGCCCTGCTAGGGCATGTCGACCGGAGCAGGATACTGCCTGAGAGCTACAGGAAGGCGATAGTGCGGACCGTGGGCAGGATTATGCCCAGCGTGCTGGTGGATGGCTTCGTCGCGGGCACGTGGCAGATCACAGCCAGCAGCAAGCGCGTTCGCCTCGAGGTCACCCTGTTTGCCCCTGTGCCCGAAGGGACGCATCTCGAGCTCGAAGCCGAGGCCTGGCGGCTACTGCAGGACCTTTATCCCGAGGCACGACACACGGAGGTGCTTATCAAAAGGGGCTAGCTTATTTTCCCCGCAGCATCCATAATAAAGGTAGTACGAGCTGGAGAGATCACGATGTACCTATGGAATCCCGGCAGCTGGTGGGAGAGGGGCTTTGTAGTAGGACAGGAGCAAGGGCTGACCCTCTCCGGCACGATGGCCATCGCCCACAGGGGTGCGTCGGCGCTGGCCCCGGAGAACACGTTGGCGGCCTTCATCACCGCCGTCGAGATCGGTGTGGATGCCATCGAGCTGGACGTGCAGCGCACGAAGGACGGCCAGCTGGTATGCATCCACGACGCCCATTTGGAGAGGACCACAGATGGCGAAGGCATGGTGGGCGACCGTACTCTCAGGCAGATCAAGCTGTTGGACGCCGGTTCATGGTTCTACTCACCGGAGGTGCGCCCAACCTGGCCTAGGTACTACTTCGAGGTGCCCACCCTGGAGGAGGCGATCGAGATCACCCGCGAAAGATGCAGGCTGATCATCGAACTCAAGAACCCCGAGCTCTACCCGGGCATAGAGGAGCAGGTGGCCAAGGTGGCGCCCGAAGACGCGATCTTTCAGTCCTTCGACGTCGGCTGCGTGCGCCGCATGGCCTCCCTGGTGGGCAGGCAGCGCTGCTTCCAACTGTGGGGACCCCGAGCTCCCCTCTGGAGGCGCAGGTTCGAGGAGGTCACGGAGTACGCTGGGGGAATCTGCATGCACCATGTCACCGTAAGCCGGAGGATAGTAGCTATCGCCCACTCGCTGGGGCTAGCAGTTACCACCTACACCGTCAACTCCGAGCGCGAGATGTCCCGCATGGTGAGCCGCGAGGTGGATGGCATCATCAGCGATAACCCAGTCCTGCTCTGCAGGCGCATCAGGGAGCGCCTACCTCAGGCCGAGGAGGAGGCCTCGTGACGCTCATACCTCCCAGGGAGCCCATAGCGATCGTCAGGCTGGACGATCTCTCCGCGAGCGTCGAGCTGAGCAGGGCGCTGCTCGCGGGAGGCGTTGGGATCGTCGAGTTCACCCTCACCAACCGCAAGGCGCTCGATGCCGTGGAGAATGTGCGGGAGCACCTAGGCGACCACATGATCGTGGGTGCCGGCACCGTGCTCGACGCCGAGAGCGCCCGCAGCGCCATCCTTGCAGGCGCGCAGTTCCTCGTCACGCCCGTGCTTGCACCGGAGGTAATCGACTGTGGCCGCAGGTACGGCGTGCCGGTGATGTGCGGCGCGCTCACTCCTACCGAGATCCTCTCAGCCTGGCAGGCGGGAGCGGACTTCATCAAGGTCTTCCCGGCACGCACCTTCGGCCCCGCCTATATCAAGGATGTGCTCGCCCCACTGCCGATGCTGCGATTGGTACCCACGGGCGGCGTAGACGCCCACAACTGCCGGCAGTACCTGGAGGCCGGCGCTTACACCGTCGCGCTCGGTAGCAACCTAGTGAACCCTAGGAAGGTCTCCGAGGGCGATTGGGAGGGTATAACCAGGGCGGCGTCCCAAGTGGTATCCGCCTGCAGGGACTAAGGACCCCTTCCCATAGCGGCAACCTGCAAACTCCTACCGCTCATTCCCAACGCTCGCTATCCCGAACACAATGCTAGCCATATTCAATGCACACATAGCTATTGTAATCGTAGGACGCGATGTGTATAATAAGCTCATATATCAATCGCTTCCTAAGGGGGGAGTATGAGCGAGCACTTGCCTGGATTATGGGGGGGGGTATACTTAGGGCTTATATTGCTAGCGTGCGCAGGACTTTGGATAGCACTAGACCGCCCAGCCCAAGCCAACCATGCTTTTGATCCCTGGAAACACGTGGAGTCCATTCACAGACCAGTTGGTGTCCTGGAATACGCTTGTGCCGGAGATACGACCGAACTAGATGACACCGCCGTGCGCAGAAGGATAATCAACACTCTCAAGTACGACAATCCCGACCTAGATTGGCATCTCCCTAAGGACGATACATGGTTTCCCCAAGGCAACGATTTGATCTCGTTTTACATGTGGCCGCAGAGCTGCAGTTGGTTAGCTACCAACGATCCTATTGCTTACGAAAATACCCCCTTTAGATATCGCAGCCGCAGCCTGGATGATGTTAGGGACGCATGTCGTTCTGTTGGATCAGTCTACGCATGTGCTTTGTGGAGAGATCCGGTCTGGGTCTACAACAACCAGACGCCCGGCACCGCCCACACCGACTACCGCTACTTCGATATCTGGATGTGGAGCGAGCTCCTGGACGATGCCAATGATGCTCCATACTACGGCAGCCCAGACGGCGTAACCGTCCGCAGAGCATTCGTTAACCACGAGACCGGTCACGCCCTTGGCCTCGCCGACCCGCTCAGACAGCCTGATGACAGTTACGCTCCCTGTTCAAACGATAGCATCATGCACTTCCCAAATCCGTATTGCCGCGACAATTCATGGTTTCGCCAGCCCCAGGAGGCCGACCGCAGGAAGGTCAACTGGATATCGATCAACGACAGCACGCCGTAAAGGAGATAGGTGATGCGCTCCATAAGTAGCCTCAAGATGAGATCGCTGATAGCCCTGGTACTAGGCATGCTGGCCGCAGCTTCTTGGGGTCTTGCAGTCCATAGGATAAGTCAGGGGGCTTCTCCCACGAGCGTGGATTCGTTGCTCTTGAGCTCTAATCGGTCGGGTCTAGCGATATGTGTAGATTCAAAGACCGCGGCTATAAGCGATGATGACCTTAGGCGCGACATCCAGGATGCCATGATGCAGTTGAAGGCCCATCCACACTTCGTTAGCGCTGGATTGGCAGTAGCCGAACTCAGAATCGATATCAGCTGTCCGGGGCCGGCCAGAATGCTTGATCCCAACTTCGACCTGGAGACCGGCATGATACCAGGTCAGTCCGATGTGGTGACAGAGCCTAGTCAATATAGGGTGTTCGTGTTCCTGGTTGAAAAGGAGGTGGTAGCAAAGGCCAATGGATATCGAGAATATCCACAGGAGACGTGGTGCCCACAGGGAGGCGATGCCTGTGGGGAGGTCACTACAGCTCTATACCTGACACCGGAGGATCTTACCTTGCCAGCGCGTCTGGAGAGATTGTTGACTCTAGCTGTGGGGTTGGATCCTGATCCCAGCACACCCAATCCTTTCAAGTAGGAGGTATAGTCATGAAGGCGCTTAGAATCTGGACAGCATTGCTACTGGTGCTAGTCATGGCAGTGCCAGCACAGGCCAAAGAGCATAAAGACAACCGCATAAACATCACCTTCGAGCT
>JBHORE010000078.1:0-10441 GCA_042408415.1 Thermobaculum sp. | reverse complement strand
AATACTTGCTCTGCAAGGAAATATTGACTGGAATAAGGTTATAGACAGGCTTGGAAGACATAGAACACTGCTATTATGGCATTTAATCTTATTCTCTTACGTATATCCAGGTTACCGACATCTAATTCCAAAGGATATCATTTGGGGTCTGCTTCAGGAGTTATTCGAGACTCAGGATGAGAGTAAAGCATGTAACGGCGTATTTCTAGACCCTTTCTCTTACAATGTGGACGTAGAAAGTTGGGGCTTTAGCGACGGCAGAAAGATAAAAGTAGCAAGAAATGTATAACCTGATATACCAAGAGGAAGAATCTATGTAGAAGAGCTATAAGCCGGTTCTGGCGACAGCTTGCTATATGGATATCCTATAGCATCAAAGCAGCCGTAGCAGTGTGTCGCATGGAACAAGGACAAAGCCTCCTGCCCTAGCTTATCGGTTATAACTTCGGCCAGACCTTTCAAGCTAAGATATCCTAAGGAATCAACACCTATATAATTAGCAATCTCCTGCACAGTAGAATGCGCAGCTATCAGATCTTCATCCGACTTTATGTCGATCCCATAGTAACATGGATGCTTCAATGGAGGAGAAGTTATTCGTAAGTGAACCTCCTTTGCACCATATCTTCTTAAGGCACTTACCGCCCGCTTCATGGTATTGCCTCTAACAATGGAGTCATCTACGATAACTATCTTTTTGCCCTCTACATTTGGCTTCACTATAGAAAATTTCAGATCTACTTCCAAACGCCTTAGCCTTTGATCGGGTTTTATAAATGATCTCTCGGCATAGCGGCTCTTGATAAATACTTCCTCGTAGGGAAGACCACATTCACTAGCATATGCAATAGCTGCGGGAATAGCCGAATCTGGTACTCCGCCCACTAGATCAGCATCAAACACAGGATGCTCCTGAGCTAACTTCCTGCCTAGGGCTTGTCGAACTGAGTATACATATTTGCCTTCTATTGAAGTAGCGGCTCCAGCAAAATAAATGTACTCAAAAACGCAGAAGGCATGGCGATTGCTCGAAGCTATTATCTTACTTCTGACACCATCATGGCCTATCTCTAGCAATTCACCTGGGAGAACATCGCGTATATATTCGCCCCCCAACTTCTCTATTGCAGCGCTTTCAGAAGCCAGTATCCAAGCTTCACCTATCTTGCCGAAAGCAAGAGGCCTCATGCCAAGAGGGTCGCGTAGAGCATAAAGTTTACCGTCATAAAGCATTACAAAGCTATATGCGCCTCTCAGCATCGGCACCACACTACATAGCTTCTCTGCTAGATCGCCGCCTGGAGCCCGAATTATGAGACGTGCAACTACTTCGCTATCCGTGTTAGAGATAAAAGTCTCGTCGGGCATTAAAGCCTTGAGTTCCTCAGAATTTGAGATATTACCGTTATGTGCTAGCGCCATCTGCAAAGGGTGCTGTCCTACAAGGAAAGGACCAGCATTTTCAACACAGCTAGATCCTGTGGTGGAGTATCTTACATGGCCAATACCTGTCTTGCCTTGGATTGGAGGAGGGCCATCCCTAAATACCTCCCTTACCTTACCCATTCCTATATGGGTGTGTATGGAGTTTCCATCATATATTGCTATTCCTGCGCTCTCTTGTCCTCGGTGCTGGAGCTCTGTCAAACCAAGTATTAAGTAGTTAGCTGTATCGAAGACCTCCTGAGGCTGCCATATACCTATTACTCCACATTCTTCATGGAGCGCATCCATCTGGAGTAAGTTATAATCAACAGGTTTACAGAGCATTGCAATCCTATAATAGAGTTTCATAACGTAGTATTGCAATGTTACTGCCTTAGTCTCTGCAAGGAGAACTGAATGTCATTCTTGTTTCACGAGATAACTTGGCAATATTTTTTATTGACTTTCTTTTCCTGCCTAGGGATGTTACAGCTAGCAGCAGTAAGAGCTGGCAGGAAGCATCTCCAGCTGTTCAGTAGTAAACCAGCTAACATAATCGTAGGACTTGCGTTTATAGTAATTTCTTACATGCTTTTCTTCACACAAGCTAGCTACGCCATCAAAAGCATAAAAGGCATAGTATCGCATCCAAAATTCTATCCTCCTATGTCGCCTTTCTATCAATGTCCTTGGCCAAGGCTGGAGGGAGCACAGCTATTTGGGGTGTTTTTGTTCTCCGCTTTACTGTCCGTGATTTTTTGTTTATCTATTAATCTGCTGAGGCACAGCAACAAAGAACAAATCCTATCCTTAGCCGCTTCACGAGTTTCACAAGCCTATGAGGAGATTAAGCTTGCTGTAAGTCCCAGAACTTACAAGAAAGAGAGCAATTACAGAGGTAGCTGATGAACTCCATAGACACTCAACTCTTGCTCAAACTAAACAGTATGGTGGGTAAGAATCCAGTAGTTGATGTGCTGGTTCAACTTCTGGTAAACGAATACTTCGTGCCCGTTAGCCTATCACTGGTACTTCTATTCATGTGGTTTGGTGCTAGGGAATTGGAAAATCTTAAGTGGAAATTAGGCGCAATCAACGCTGCGGTTGGTGTTGGGATTGCCAACGTTATAGTGGCTACCAGCAACATATTTTATTTCAGAGATCGACCTTTCATGCATCTAGATGTCAACCTGTTGTTTTATAGGCCAACTGACTCGTCTTTCCCTAGTAACGCAGCTGCAGTGGCAATGGCACTAGCCTTAGGTATATCCTTGCACGAAAAGAGATTTGCGCCTTTTGTGTTGCCCCTAGCAGCTTCGATAGGTATAGCTCGTGTTATGGCGGGGGTTCACTACCCAAGCGATGTCCTAGCAGGATGGATCGTAGGTGCATTAGCAGCTTTCATAGGTCTCCTTATAACCAATTTTCTGCGCCCATTTATAGAAAGGTTGATCCTAGCAGCCAAGAAGCTAGGTCTAGCTTAAGTACTAATCAGCATACCCTGTCAGCTCCACGTATCCTTTGCCAGTCGTGGATCCTTTAACTGATCTCTCAATGACTCTCACAGCACCTTCCCAATATATTACTCCAGTGGTTTGCTTAGTATTCAGTTCTTGGTTTTTTGTTATTGGTTGTATCCTTATTTGCTTATTATCTACTGGGATATGTATCAGCCAGCCTGAGGGATACTTTGCGCCTGTAAGTGGGCTGATCCAATAATCAGTAACTTGTATGGAAAAATCACTGGATTTTAGTTCACGCCTTCTACCAAGTTTATCGATAAAGGTGCCAAACTGGCCCAACCATCTACCCTTGTTATCACGCAGAACAAAGATCATATATTCAGTGCCGTTGTCTAATTGAAGGCTAAACCAATCCCAACCTCCTCCCAGATTCGTAAGGAAGTTACCCCATTGATGATCCATCCATGCTTGCCCATTTACAGCATGCTTTACCCCATGATCTACCAGAGTACCTCTAACTAGTAACCGGGTATAGCTGTAATAATACGAATCTCCGGCAGGCCCAAAAGATATTACGCCATCGTCTCCATGGAGTACGGGAGGCTTTTGAGATATAAGGTGCAAATCTATAGAATAACCTTTCATGTTTGCCTGGATCTTATAATTGCCACCAAGTCCTTCTAGAGTCCACGATCCTAAGGTTAGGTTCAACCTTTGTGTTGTGGCGGTGTTACCTCCAAATTGCTTACGCTGATCGTAGCTAAAGGATATTCGATTCAAGTCGGTGATAGCAAAGTGAGCTAGATATATCTTGGGAAAACTCTTTCGAATAACCTGAAAGATGACAAACTCGAAGCCATACTTTCTATAGTCATCTTGGCTTGTCAAGTGTCCAGTATAGTACCACCATTCAGTTAAGTAATTATGAGGAAGATCATCCCTTGGCAAAGTCAGCCTAGGTAAGGAATCATGAGCTGGAGTAGTGTTTATACTATCCAGATTGTATCCTTGAATTTGTCCCTCTTGTGCCGGCTGTAATCCGGCTGAGCATGCTGATATAAGCAACATAAGCACACAAATAATAGGAAAACACCTACGGTTCAGCATCAATACTGTGCTCCTTTTGTGAGGCGGGAATTAATCCAGGCATCCACCAGTTCCAATCACCAAAGAGTCTCATCAGTGCTGGCACAAGGATCATCCTCACGAGAGTCGCATCTATCAAGACCGCCAGAGCGGTACCCAAACCCAAAGCTTTGGTAAGGATAATCTCAGCCGATATAAAAGACAGCCCTACCCCTACCACTATAAGAGCAGCTGAAGTAACTACCCTTGCACTTCTTGCAAGACCAGATATCACAGCTTGTTTGTTATCTTTATGCTTATCCCATTCTTCTCTGATACGACTTAGCAGCAGCACTTCATAATCCATGGACAAACCAAATAAGATGCAAAACATGAGGATAGGCAGTGTGGACTCAACATATCCTTGAGAATCGAATCTGAACAACCAGCTTAGGTGTCCTTCCTGAAAGATCCATACAAGTGCCCCAAAGCTTGCACATATAGATAACAGATTCATAAGTATCGCTTTCAAGGGAAGTACCAATGACCTAAGAAGATACAGAAGAACTATATAAGTACTAGCGACAACAAAAAGGAACACCGGGGGGAATTCTCTCCAAAGCTCGGAAGATATATCCATCACCTGAGCTGTAGGGCCTCCCACAAATAGCTTATAACCCATAGGTAGTTGTGTATTGCGCAGCTTAGTAACAATATCCTTAGATTTAGGATCATTCCATCCATACTCAGTAAATATTTGCATGTAAGTCTTGTTCCCGGAGAGAAAGGATCGAAGAAAAGTATCCGCAAATGGATCTCTTACATTATGAGCATTGGCATAGATAAGCTTGTACTGCTCTAAGCTTAACCGGGGATCTATATCAACTATGCTGAATACTCTTGTCACTCCAGATTCCTGTTGAACAGCACGCGAGAGCCTAAAAAGTAAATCCAAAGAACTAGGTGAAGTAAGGGGCTTATCCGCTTCCACCACAATGGTAATCGGGGCGGAGCTACCTGGGCCAAAGCTCTTGTTAACCAGGTCGAATACTCTCCGAGATTCGTACTGAGCAGGTAGTATGCTAGGATCAGGAGAGCTAAAGCGCGCGTTCAAAAAAGGTAATCCCATAGACACAAGCACAGGCGTTACCAGGATTACTACTAGTAGCGGTTTGCTCATCATTTTCTCAGCAAGGGATCGCCAGAAGATATAACTACCTGCCATAGATCTTGAAAGGGTGCCTCTAACTACAAACTTGCTCAGAATGGCTATCAAGGCAGGAAGTAGAGTAATGGATGCTAATATCGATAAGGTGACCACAGCAGCTGCAGCTATGCCAACAGATCTTAGAAACATAAACTTAAACAATATCAACCCCGTTAGACCAAGCCCCACTGTGAGACCAGAGAAGAATGCTGCTTTACCAGCTGTGGCCACTGCTATAGCAAGAGATTGTTCCACATCTTCTGAGTTTTCGTACTCCTCCCTAAACCTAGTAACAATAAACAACGAATAATCTACAGCCAATCCCAAACCTAGTATGGTGACAGCATTAACTGCCAACAAAGATATATCAGTGTGATCTGCTACCTGGCTAAGAAGACCAAGAGCTATAAATACAGATACGCCCCCTACTATGAGGGGTAGGGCCGCAGCAACGATTGACCCAAAGACCCAATAAAGAACTATGGCACCTATAGGTACAGCTAGGAGTTCTGCGCGACGAAGATCCCTTTGGCTAGCACGTTCTATATCGGCATAGAATATGGGAGCACCACCTATTTGTACCTCTAGAGAAGTTGGCTGGATACTATCCCTAATTTCGCCAATAACCTTGTAGCTTTCTTCGGCGGGTATACTTAATTCCACTACTTCTATGGCAGTATGTCTATTTGGCGATATTTGTTGCGGTGATATATCGTGAAAAAGTATGTCGGTTACATAAGGTTGCTCAGATACCTTGCTAAGAGCCCTCTTTACCTCCGAAATGAATTGAGGAGAATCTGCAGTTAATTTTGAGCTGTAAAACACAATCGCTAGAGCAGTAGGTGATTGCCTAAAGTCCTCCTGAAGTATCTTCTCCACCTGTACTGACTCGAGATTATCGGTAGTGAAACCGCCGAGTTTGAGCTTGTCATGCAAAGTAACAGCAGATGGGAGAGAAACAACAACTAGCAATAGCCAGAGAAAACAAACTATGTACCTGTAACGCAAGATCCTCTCGATTACAAAGCTCATTATATGATCGCCCATACTTGAGGATAACACTTCGAATAGTTTTGCAAAACTTTACTTGGCTTGTTTCTTGCTGAAAGTCCCGGTAAGTCCACCTAAGGAGGCCAATTATGTTCAAGAAATTAGTTGATGCGATAGATCGGCAAGCCTGGTTGGACAGCTTAGGAGACGCGATACAACAATCCATAGGTAAAGCTTTCCAGAGCACAGGCAGACTAGGAAAGGAAACTCAAAATATACTAAACGGTACATGGCTAGGCCACGCACTACATCCAGCCCTATCAGATGTACCCATTGGTGCTTGGACAACTTCTATCTTCCTCGACATGGTTGAAAATGGAGATCATTCCCTGGCAAAAGCTTCTGATAGGGCCATCTTACTTGGTCTGTTGGCAAGCGTTCCGGCCTCTCTGAGTGGGCTGACCGACTGGCAGCATCTGATAGATAAGCCCAAAAGGGTAGGCCTAATGCATGGTCTATTGAACCTATCTAGCACAGCCCTTTACTCTCTATCTCTGGTGCTTAGATCCCAAGGACATAGGCGCACAGGCAAACTACTATCTACTCTGGGGTATGCAACTGTCATCGCCTCCTCTTACTTGGGCGGAGAGCTAGTAATGGAGTACCACTCCGGAGTCAACTGGACAGGTACCTTGGAGGAGCCAAAGGACTTCAAGCCAGTCATAGAAGAATCCAAGCTAGCGGAAAACACTCCTGTATGTACATCGGTTGATAATGTACCATTGTTACTAGTCAAATGGGAAGGAAATGTCTACGCTTTGGCTAGTACGTGTCCTCATCTAGGGGGACCTCTATGTGAGGGCCAATTCGACTCTGGAATAATCACCTGCCCTTGGCATGGGTCTAAATTTGATGTCACTGATGGAAGCATAATAGACGGCCCCACAGCTTACCCTGCTAAGAGATTTCAAACTAGGATTAGTAACGGTCAGGTGGAAGTGAGGCTTGCTGAGATCTAAAGCGTGTGCGTTTTAGCTCATATCCTAGACTCTCAGCAGTACCTTATGTTAGCTAACAATCTCACTTATCGCTAAGGAGGCGGCACCGATGAGCGCCGCCTCTCCTGGATCTGTCGCCACTCTTATCTTCAGGTTATTTAGAAATGAGAGCTTAGCATGAGCTCTAACTGCCCTAAGCAAAGGATTAAGTATCAAGTCTCCAGAACGTATAACTCCTCCACCAAGGACAAACAGGTTTATATCAAGTAGAGAGGCAGCGCTAGCTATTGCTCTTCCCGTGGCTGTTCCTGCTCGTTCAAATATTTTGCTAGCGTCTTCGTCACCTTGCAAAGCTCTACGGGCTACTACCTCAGAAGTGATTTGAGAAGTATCTTGAGATGAGCTTGTTTGTAACGCTTCAACGTAAAGCTTAGCTATAGATGGACCGGAAGCTATGGCCTCAAGGCAACCTCTACCACCACAAGCACATCGAGGCCCATCTTGCTCAACAACCATATGGCCTATATGTCCAGCATTGTAAGATTTACCATGCAGAAGCTTACCCGAAGCTATGATTCCCCCTCCAACCCCAGTAGAAAGAATTATGCCCATCATATGGCTACTGCCTTTGCCCTCACCAAACATATATTGACCTAAGGCGAAAGCTTTAGCGTCATTATCCATATAAATTGGTAGGCCCAGGGCTGACTGTAGTCGAGACTTTAGCGGGAAATCACGCCAACCAGGTATGTTAAGGGTAGAGACCACCCCGTCTGGTAAGATCATTGGGCCCCCCACTCCTACACCGACAGAAGTCACTTCTATATCATCAGATGTAGCACCTAGGCAAGCGCGGGACAATGCTACGATCTGATTAAAGACACCGACGCCGTCTCTAGGATTATGGGTTGGTTGAACGTATTTCTGGATGATGGCACCTTTCAAAGTAACCACAGCGGAAGCTAGCTTGCTACCGCCAATGTCAAGAGCGAGGACTGCTCTCGTTTTAGCCAAGATATCCCCCTATGATAAAAACTTGCCCAGCAGGAGTAGGATATCATATCCCCAGTGAGTTAATAGAGTGAGAAATATGGTAGAGCAGATTAGCGCCAGCAATGTCAGTACAAACCATAGAGCTTTTGCAGATTTCTTCTTTGTTGGTAGTGAGTACTGTCTGATATATCCTCTAGCAGTAAGAGTATCTGCGTAGAATTCAGTATTCATACTAATCCTCCTAATAAATTCATGAGTCGACAAGAGGATAAAACAGCAGGGATAAACAAGAAAGAAAATCCAGCGCTTCATGGGTAATAAATCTGCAAAAACGGAAACCAGGTTAGATTTTTATTTCCCACAAAAAATCGGATATGGCGTTGGCGACTTCTCTACTCTTAGAGAGCATCAAGAAATGCCCACCCTCATCAATAAGCTTTAACTTTGAATTGGGAAGCAAAGCTTTCAGTTTGTAGGCATCTGTAACAGGAAAATAAGGATCATCTGCCGCCCAAAGGATCAATACAGGCAAATTCAATTTAGAGACCAGCCTTCTAGCGAGCAGGCATCTTATTGGATCTATCCCCCTAATGGACCTGATTATTTGTTGCCATGGAAGTAGTCTGGAATAATTGCTTATGATGTCTCTAATTACTAGTTCATTAGTCTGAACTGGATAGATAGACCAGATATATTTTCGAAGTAAAGATATATACCTAGGGTTACTTATGAGGTGAGGATATAATTCCCCTACTATCGGCCATGCAAGAAATCCTAGAGATGCCAGGATATCAAGATGCAGGAACAGAGTAGTATCCATTAGTATCAAGGCTGATAGCCGCTTTTGTCTCCAAGCAGCATAGGTCAAAGCATATAAAGCCCCGAGGTCGTGTCCTACTAAGATGACATTCTTAGATGCAAATATCTGCAGATAACGATCGATAAAGTAATGATAGGAAGATAAGGTAGATGGACTAAGCGGGTCCGATCTGCCGAGTCCTGGAAGATCGGGGGCCTTTGAAGGATATTTGCTTCCGATCTCTAACATAATCGGATGCCAAATATAAGAAGTAGCTGGGATACCATGGAGAAAGATTAGATTTGCTTTCTTCTCAGGGTTAGTTTCTAAGGATCGCACCCATATACTATGGATATATCTTTCCGTCCAAATTGGTTCCACGCTTACCTCTACTCTACTTCACCCAACTTATACTGATGCCATGGCAGATCATCAAACAACGCCATAGCACCCTCGATATTGCTCTCTGCACCTGAATTTTTACTCACTGATTTGTTATCTATCCCATCGTACACCACGCCAAGGTTACGATCATACACGGGTGATTTGGCGGGATTATCACCGTAGAACCAAGATTTAGCCTTCTCATATAAAGTCCTAAACTCTTCGTTAGCTGTATATTCATAAGCAATTCGGAAATTAAATGCTGTGGAGCTGACCTCGTAGGGGAGAGTAGTCGGCTTATCAAATTCGCTTCTTACTATTGGAGCCAAATATGAATGCAGACTGTAGGTAGCAAGATCCTCCCAATCGGTATTATTGGTATACTGGCAAGCTTTGAAAAGTACACCTGGCTGAATATAACCCCACAGATGTGGGAGTGTATCCTCATCACTGATTAGTAATAGGCCATCTCTCTTATGAGAAGCGATTTCCTCACAAACAGACAGAGCTATATCTAGAAAATCTCGATCATGAGCGTGCTCATATAACTCTAGGAGGGTATAGGCAACCAGAGCATTCACATCCATAAACTTATGAGACTGCTTTAGGTATAGCCCAACACCACGTCTTAGACGCTCTAGCGAGTCCATGTCTTTGAACACGATGTAATGCCAAGCTAAGGCCCATAACCCACGAGCCAACCAAGGCTGTCCACCAGGATAACTCGTGGGCCCATAATAATTCTTCTTTCCATCCCAATCGAGTATGAAGTTCGCGAAACTACCATCCTCTTCTTGCATGAACTTGACGAATTTAATCAAGCCCTGAGCCCAATCCCTAGCCCATGGTAGTCTAAACCTCTTATAAGCTCTAAGCAGCAGAACTGCCAGTCTAGCAGCATCATCTACACAAGCAACCCCTTCATATCCGCTTTCATCCGCCCTTTCTAATACCCATGCTCTGCCTTTTCTCTCTGCATACACAGCCGGAGCACACATGCTTACACCCTCCAAGTTAATGGCATAAGTAAGCCTCCAGAGCTGTCTTATCATCAATACCTCCTGTTATATGGGTACTGTTATACTTAGAAGAAAGAATTAGAAAGAGAAGTTGAAGT
>JBHORE010000074.1:0-5911 GCA_042408415.1 Thermobaculum sp. | reverse complement strand
TGCTCGGGCTGGTACGAGATCAGGTTATCCTAGCCTTGATTGGCCCTGGAAGGGACTATGATGCCTATCTGCTAGCCCTTCAGGTACCAGATCTTCTCTTCGTACTGATGTCAGGTGGTGCATTTAGTGCAGCCTTTATCCCTGTTTTTACCCGATTGGTTCAGAGTCATGGGGATGATGAAGCCTGGGATATGGCTAGTGGGGTAATGTGGACTACTGTATCTATAGCCGTAGTCCTTATACTTTTAGTGTGGATATTCGCACCTCAGATAGTTGCCTATGGAATTGCCAGAAGATCACATGACCCTTATATAGTTCAGAAGACTACGGAGCTATTACGTCTGGTAGTATTTCAACCGCTATTTCTGTTGCTAGCTAGCGTGGCTACCGCAGTGCTCCAGTCGTTTGATCGGTTCCTAGTACCCGCTATTGGTCCCATCATCTACAACATCAGCATAATCGTTTCTACGTTGCTTTTCTCAAGATGGCTGGGGATAGACGCAGTTGCCGTTGGGGTAGTAGTGGGAGCTATTTTGTTCTTTCTTATTCAACTCCCTTTTCTCCTGCAAATGGGACTATCTATGAGATTGCAGCCACCGTTTGCAAACCAACATGTTAGACGTACATTTATCCTGCTTGCTCCTCGAATAGTCGGCCAGGCTGCAGTGCAGGTCAATACCATGGTGGCATTATACCTGGCTGCGGGTTTGGGTACAGGTAGAGTAACAGCATTTAGAGTGGCTTCGCTTCTGTTTGCTCTGCCGGTGAGTTTATTTGGCACGAGTGTAGCTACAGCGGCGTTTCCTGCCTTGTCAAGAGAGGCAGGCGCTATGGATATAGCTGCGTACAAGAGTGTGCTCAAGCGTGCTGTCAAGGGTGTTATATTCTTTATATTGCCTGCTAGTGTAGGTATGATGCTTCTAAGAGAGCCTATTATTGCACTTTTGTTCGAGCGTGGTAAGTTCACCAGAGAAGATACTTTGCTAACTGCACAGCCATTCTTCTTCTTCGCTGTCGGGATGTGGGCCTATGCTCTTGTCGATATGCTTCCTCGTGCATTTTATGCTTTGCAAGATACGCTTACTCCTCTAAAGGTAGCTTTGGTGACGGTGTTGTTGGATATACTCGTCTCGTTCATGCTCGTTGGCCCTCTTGGTCTACGTGGGCTGGCATTTGCCTTCTCGCTTGCGACGATAATTCAGGTCCTGGCGCTTTCCTACCTGCTTAGATCACGTGTGGGTGAATGGATCGATTCAGAGATGATAAACTTTTTGCTCAAGTGCTGTGTCGCTACTGTTCTTATGGGTGGACTACTTATTCTCCTTAGACCCTGGGTAGTGAATTATCATCTACTGTCTTTCCCTGATTTCCTTGTTAGGCTACTTATTGTTATTGCCGTTGCTGCAGCTGTTTATCTAGGTATTAGCACTGCTCTGGGGCAAAGTGAGGTGAGAGTAGTAGTCAATATGGTTCTAAGAAAGTGAATGCTTGCTTACAGTTGGGAGATGATAGGTGTCTAAAGAACTGATGAATCTTAGCTTTATAGCAGATAGAGATCTCTGGGATAGATTTGTCTCGTCATATGGGGGTAATTTCTTGCAGAGTTGGGAATGGGGAGAAGTCAAGCGCAGGTATGGCTGGCTTCCCCTTCGACTAGCGCTTATTAAAGATGGTACTCCGGTGTTAGCTGCGCAAGTGCTATTCAGGAAGCTTTTCGGTCTCACTGTAGCTTACGTACCCAGAGGTCCAGTTGGAGAGGCTGAAGGCAAAGACTTAGATAGGTTTATCCACGGGCTACATAAGGTGGCTAGGGCTAATCACGCGATCTTTCTGCGTATCGAACCTCCAGGGGAAGTGCCTTGGGCTCGACTGCTAGATGGTGCCGTTATAAGCGAGAACACCATACAACCCCGAGCAACCTTAACGGTTGATCTTTCTGTTGATGAAGAGGCAATTCTTAGGTCTATGAGATCTAAGACGCGATACTACGTGAGGCAGTCTGAGAAGTTGGGGGTTACCGCCAGGGAAGGTTCTTTGGAGGATGTCAAGGTCTTCTATGATTTGTTGAAGGAGACTTCCAGCAGAGCAAGATTTGGTATACACGCTTATGGCTACTACAAAGATGTATACCAGCAGTTTGTGGAGAAAGATCTCGGTAAGCTCATCCTTGCAGAGTGGCGAGGAGAAGTCATAGCCGGAGTGTTCACGATAGCTTTCGGTGATTATGGAGTATACCTGTATGCTGCTTCAAAAACTGATCATCGGGACAAATATCCTAACTACCTGCTGCAGTGGAAGGCTATGCAATGGTGTGCCATGAAAGGCTGTAAAACGTACGATCTCTGGGGAGTTCCTCTAAAGGCTGCTAGGGAACTTATGAATCCTACGGGTGGTGCTCTGGATATTAGTGGGCAAAATGAGGGTCTATGGGGCGTCTATGGCTTCAAGCGACATTTTGGCAGGAATGCAGTTATATATCCCCCTGCCCTTGACTACCCTTATATTCGACCCTTATACCTTGCTTGGTTTAGGCTAAGGGGAACAGAGGGTGAGTAGCTTGTAGCCAAATACTCTTTCAAGGGAGCTGTATATGGGTGCTAGGATCAAAGAGACTTATAGGGATCTCGAGGGTAAAAAAGCTCTGGTGCTTGGATTAGGCGTACATGGAGGAGCACTTGGAGTAGCTAGGTTTCTTGCTGAGCATGGCGCAGAAGTCACTGTAACGGATTTGAGGCCAGAGAGTGAGTTGGCTGAGAGCTTAGAAGCTTTGAAGGATTTGGATCTTAGATACGTGCTGGGGGAGCATAGACCTGAGGACATCCTCTCAGCAGATTTTATAGTACGCAATCCCGCTGTACCCAGAGAGTCCAAATGGCTCGAACTGGCGCGGGAGAACGGGATTCCTGTGCTGATGGAAATGAACCTATTCTGGCGTTATTGCCCCGCTCCGATTACCGCCATTACCGGCTCTAAGGGCAAGAGCACAACCACTTCCTGGCTAGGGCATATCAGTAAGCTTTGGCGCCCTGATACAGTGGTGGCCGGAAATCTTAGAGTTTCTGCCTTGAGTATGCTGCCTCAGATCACTGAGGATACCCCTGTCATCCTTGAACTATCTAGTTGGCAGCTGGAGGCTTTCGAAGCTGGTGGCGAGGCTCCACATGTAAGCTGTATCACGAATATATCCTATGATCACCTCAACAGATACCCGAGCTTCGAGGCCTACTATAACAGTAAAAGGTGGATATATCGCAACCAGAAGACTACTGATTACGCTGTGTTCAACTACGATGACCCTATTGTGTCAAGTTTCGTGGAAGATTGCCTGGCTCAAGTCAGATGGTTTAGTCGTTCGAGCCATGTTAAGCCAGGTGGTTATATAGATAACGACTATATCTATCTAGTTGATGAGACAGGCAGCACTAGGAAACTCCTCCCCGTGCACGAAATCCAGCTACCAGGAGAGCACAATAGGATGAATGCTCTTGCTGCTGCCGTATTGGCCTCGACCATGAACATACCAGATGAATTTATTGTGAAAGGTCTCAGGACTTTCAAGGGGCTTCCTGATAGATTGGAGCTAGTATCGGTCATTGATGGAGTAAAGTACATCAACGATACCACAAGCACTGTACCAGCATCTACGATCGCTGCTCTTAAGGCTATCGAAGGTGAAGTGGTGTTGCTGGCTGGGGGAGCCTCCAAGAATGTGCCCTTTGACGAACTAGCTGATTTTATATGTCAGAAGAGGGTTCGTGTTGTTCTACTGGAGGGCTCTGCTACTGTGGATTTGCAAACAGCAATTAACAAAAGATGCCCTGAGCTAATAGTTGGGACCTTTTCTAGCTTAGAATCTGCACTAGAGGCAGCAAGAAGTGTAGCTAAACCTGGTCACACAGTTTTGCTGTCTCCTGCCTGTGCGAGCTTTGGAATGTTCAGAAACGAGTTCCATAGGGGGCAATTATTTAAGGATCTAGTGCGCAAGCTGGAATGGAAGGGGAATTAGCATGGCTAACACTACCGTCAGGCCCAGGTTTATAGATGCAGGACCTATCGATAAGTGGATCTTGGCGCCTGTCGTAGGCTTAGTAGCTCTTGGAACAGTAATGATTTACAGCTCAAGTTTCGTTGGTGCCTATATGAATGGGTTGTCTCCCAACTATTTTTTGATCAGGCACCTCATCTGGCTTTGTATTGGTAGCTTAGCCTTATTTGTTACCAGCAAGATTAACTACCAGTATTGGCGTAGGTACAGCGTGCCACTTATGATCGTGGCTCTACTGGCTTTAGCCTTTGTCGTGTTTGCTCCCAAATCCATAGCTCCGGAGATAAACGGTGCACATAGGTGGATACGTCTGGGCCCGTTGAGCGCGCAGCCCAGCGAGTTCGCAAAGATAGTTTTCATTATATATGCAGCCGATTGGCTATCCCAAAAGGGAGAGAAAGTACGTAATCTTTGGTATGGGCTCATACCATTTGGTATTATTCTGGGTTTCATAATAGGACTGATAATGCTTGAACCCGACATGGGCACATCTATTGTGTTCGCCATGATAGGTGGAGTAATGCTGTTCTGTGCAGGTGCCAAGATAATGCAACTGCTTGCGGGGGCAGCTTTGGCTTTTGCTGCCTTTCTGGTTCTGATCATAGAGGAAAGCTATAGATTGAACAGATTAACTATTTTCCTTGATCCCTGGAAGGACCCCAATGGCTTAGGATTTCACCCAATACAGTCTCTGTTTACCTTGGGTTCAGGAGGACTGATAGGCGAGGGGCTTGGAGCCAGCAGGCAGAAGTTTGGCTGGCTGCCCGAGGCCCATACGGACTCTATTATGGCGGTAATTGGTGATGAGTTGGGGTTTGTGGGAGCCGTGTTTGTGTTAATTCTCATCATAGTAGTGGCAGTCCACGGCTTTAGGACGGCTCTTAGATCTCCTGATGCTTTCGGATCACTCATGGCCACTGGCATAACTACTTGGATAGTTTTCCAGTCCTTTCTGAACGTTGGCGTAGTCACTCTTACTGTACCTTTCACAGGTGTTCCAATGCCATTTATATCTTTCGGGGGGTCCTCACTAGTTGTATTGATGTCGGCGGTGGGCATCTTATTAAACCTTAGTAAGTACGCTCAGCCTGTGGCTGAGGACAGAAAGGAACTACGTAGACGCAAGTTGCTGTTGCGCAGAGGGATATCATGACGGAGTGGACACTACCTGCAATAGCTCTGTTAGCCCCAATACTAGGAATTGGTGCCTATTATGGGTACCGAAGGACGTTCATGTGTGAGCTTGTAACCGCTTGTGCCCTCATATTCCTTCTGGTGGCTTTTGGTAAATTAAATGAACTCTTCTTGCACTTGATAAGGTTACTATCCGGATTTTTGACGAAGCTTCTAGTAGCGGTAGGTATCCATAGCGCTAATTTAAGGGATATGATCGATGGGATGCCTCAAGCCCTTTTACGAATAGCATTCCTAATAATTTCCCTGTACGCTGCTTATTGGCTGGGAGGCTATTTACGTTCCCCTTCGGAGGAGAGACTTTCTAGATTTCTAGGAGCCCTTATAGGAGCAGTAAACGTGTTGTTTGTGCTAGCTATCGTCGGCCAAAGGGCTGTAGATATCTTGGGTGCAAGGAGAGTACATAGCCTCCTATTGTTTCCTGGTTCGGAGAGAGGATTGAGCATCAAGGTACCACCTTTGCCTGAGCCCTCCATGCTTTCTCAGTGGAGCTATTATGCAGCACTTGCCGTAATAGTGCTACTATTCGTATGGGGTTTGTCCAGATTGTCGAGGTTTAGGGGATAGTCGAAGTGAAAGTTCACTTCGTGGGCATTGGTGGTAGTGGTATGAGCTCTCTTGCCGGTATATTAGTCGGCGCAGGGGAGGTGGTCACTGGTTGTGATCGTGTAT